>JAQCAN010000051.1 GCA_027621335.1 Bacteroidota bacterium | reverse complement strand
CGATCTTCAGTTCAGAGATGCCTGCCACGTTCTTCTCATTGATGAAGGCCCTGGCCCGTTCTGCTGTGAAGATGAGATCATTGTAATCATCCCCTTCTATCTCTATGTTGATCGGATAGCCGGCTGGTGGTCCCACGGCATCTTTATCAACTGAGATACCTACTCCGGGATAGACACCGACCAGGTCATCCTGAATCTTCTGTCGGAGCAGTTCACTGTCTTCTCCTTGCCTGTATTTGAACTCCCTCAAGGTTACAGTGACCTTGCCTTTGTGTGGCATCTCAGCAGCTGAACCGCTTTCCGTTTGCGGATTCCCTGCCCCTTCTCCCACTTGGGAGACGGCACTCTCGGTCATGAAGTTATAGTCCCCGTTGAAGTACAGATCATCCTTTAGCACCTTATAGACCCGCTGTTCGATCTCCTTGGTGATGGCATTCGTCTTTTTGATATCCGTTCCTTCTGGATACTCGATATAGACGATGATCTGGTTCGGTTTGTTATCAGGGAAGAACTCCACTTTGGTCCTCTGCGTGGAAAGCGATATTCCAAATCCCATGAAAGCAATGATAAGTAGGGCGAAGGTCCCTAAAGTGATAACATAGGGCATCCTTCCTCTGAGTGCTAAGGTCAAGGTCTTCTCGTACCAATTTTCGAGAATCGGGAGGAATCGGTTCTGAAAGACATTTGCCGCTGGGTTCAAGATATACTTATAGACCCAGATCATCACCGCCACAATGAGCATCAAGGTACCAAAGGAGCGCATGCCTACAGCCAAGGTCACTACGCCCAAGAACACGAAGATGCCCGTGATGATAAGAAGCCTTTTCTGTGATGTCTCCTTCTCCTCTATGCGCATGAGACGTGACACCATAAGTGAATTGATGAAGACCGCCACGAAGAGGGAAGAGCCCAGAACGACCGACAAGGTGACCGGGAAATAGATCATGAACTCACCCATGACGCCAGGCCACATTCCCAGAGGAATGAAGGCGGCCACCGTGGTGGCTGTGGAGATGATGATAGGCACGGCTATCTCACCGATGCCCTTCTTGGCCGCTTCGATACGGCCCATCCCCTCACTCATCAGTCGATAGACGTTCTCGACCACCACGATTCCATTGTCCACGAGCATCCCCAGACCCATGATGAGCCCGAAAAGAATCATGGTGTTCAGGGTATAGCCCAGAGCATTCAGGATAGTGAAGGAGAGGAACATGGATAGCGGGATGGCAAAGCCCACGAAGAGGGCATTCCTGAAACCCAAAAAGAACATCAGCACCCCGACCACCAAAATGATCCCGAAGATGATATTGTTCACCAGGTCATCCACCTGATTGATGGTCTTTTCGCTCTGGTCATTGGAGATGGTGACTGAGACATCCTTCGGCAGGTCATACTCCTTGGCGTGCTCCACGATGAGTTCGATTTCTGCAGCCGCGGCAACCATGTTCTTTCCAGCACGCTTCTTCACATCCAGCATGACCACTCCAGCTCCAAATTCCCTAGCGTAGGTCGTCTTGTCCTTTTCTTTGAATCTTACGTCAGCGAGGTCCCTCAAATAGACACTCTTCCCGAATTCCGATTTCACCACGAAACGCTCAAGTTCAGCTGGATCTTCAATCTCGCCCAATATGCTGATGGCCCTTCGCTGTCCACTGCCCACCAAGTTACCCGCTGACATAGTCATGTTCCCCTGGTTTATGGCGCCTATGATGTCATCGAAACTGACCTCGGCTGCCATCATCTTGTAGATGTCAACAGCGACTTCTACCTCCTTGTCCTGTGCTCCACGGATGTCAGCCTGCTTGATCTCAGGCAGTTCCTCTATGCGGTCTTGAAGCAGCTCCGCGAATTCCTTCAAACGCTCCACTGTGTAGTCCCCGCTGATGTTGATGTTCATGATAGGGAACTCCTCAGAAATGTTCAGGTCGAAGACATTGGGTTCCACTTTGGCACCGTTGAAGGTGGGCCAGTCCTCACCTGAGGTCTTGGAGTCCACCTCATCCTTCACTTTCTGCCGTGCCTCCTCCACGCTGATGTTCTCATCGAATTCAGCGATGATCATAGAGTAGTCCTCCTGGGATGTGGAAGTGATCTCTACAAGGTTGCTCACATCTTTGAGTTCCTCCTCCAGTGGATCCGTGATGAGCTTCTCTATGTCCTGGGCCGTATTACCAGGATAGAGGGAGCTGATGTAGATCTTGGTCTCCTTGACCTCAGGGAAACTCTCCCTGGGCATGCTCTGGTAGGCACTGTATCCGAGAACGAGGATCATGACGATCACCACATTGATGATGGTCTTGTTATCGATAGCCCAAGAGGACATACCGAATTCCTTGAACGTCTTATTGATCTTATTGCTCATAAATCAGTGCTTACATTTGGTTGCGGACCATCTGTCCTTCACGCACGCTCTTGGCCCCTTCGATGATGATTCGGTCTCCAGGCTTCAGACCTTCGAGAACCTCGATGAGATTGCCTGAACTGCGGCCTGTCTTGATGATGCGTTTCACCGCTTCTCCTTCCTGTTTCTCGTCCAAAGTATTCAGCAGGTAGACGAATTGGTCGCCCTCTGCATTTTCTGAGATGACATTCTGAGGGATGAGGATGGCTTCAGCGCTGGTATAGTCGTTCAGCCTGATGCGAGCGGTCAGGTTCGGCTTGATGCGTTTTTCGTTGTTTGGCACAGCGATTTGGACTTTGAAAGTTCTATTGGCTGGATCCACAAAACTGGCCGCATGACGGATGGAGGACTCCACGGTCTCCCCTAGGATGGGGAATTCCACAAAGGCTTTCTTCCCCTTGCTCACAGAGGTAAGATAGCTCTCAGGCACCTCTACATCCAAGTACATATCGTTCAGGTTCACAACCCTAAGGATAGGTGTCTGTCCAGGGTTTACCATGTTGCCTTCCTCTGTGATGATCTCATCTACGACTCCACTGAATGGTGCTTTGATGGCGGCCTTGGCCAATTGTACTTTCATCTGATCCACCATCTGCTCCTGTGCTTCATAGCTTGTCTTTGCCTGGAGGTATTGCATCTCCGAGCCGATCTTCTGGTTCCAAAGGCGCTCCTGTCGCTCGAAATTGGTTTTGGCCAATTGGGTCTGGATCTCCGCATGACTCAGTTGCTGGGCGATGCCTCCATCATCAATTCGAGCGAGGACCTGACCTTTCTGTACATTCTGTCCTTGTTTCACCAAGATGTCCACAAGGATGCCTGGCAACTCAGGGAAGATGACCACGTTATCATCGGTCATCACATTGCCCTGAAGTTCAAGGAAGTGTTCGAAGGGTTTGGACTCCAAGACCTCCGAACTGATGAGGGCGATGTTCTTATTCTCATCCAATGCATTCACAGCTTCGTCCAATTGCTTGAGCCTGAGGGACAGGTCATGTTCCTCTTCTTTCAACTTGGCCCGCTCTTCCTTGATGGCAATAAGGTCGCCTTGGGATATGAGTTCATCAATGGAAAGCTCCGCGCTCCCTCCACAACTCAATAAAAGAGCTGCGCTTATCGTGTATAGGATTATCCTTGACATCAGTTCAACGTGTTATAGGCCTTTTGTAATTCGGTTCGCGCATTCAGGAGGTTGAGCGAAGCTTCAATGGCCCTCCCTTGAGCTTGTATGTATTGATTCTCTGTCTCATTCAGCTCGAAGCTGGAAGAAATGCCTTCTTGATATTTGATTCGGGTCTTGTCCCTGATTCTTCCTGACAAATCAAGATTCGATTGTTGCGTTTCGTAGGTCTCCAAAGCATAGATGAAATCCGACTTGGCTTTGCTGGCATTCAATTCCAGACCGACTTGCACTTGCTCCTTCCTGATCTCTGCCTCCTTCACTTCCACCTCTCGTTGTTTCACCTGTTGGTGCATCATGCCGCTGCTGAAGATGGGCACATTCAGATTGATGCCCCATACAGTGGCAGGGAACCAATTCTCATTGCTGTCGAAGAAGTTGAACTCGTTTCTCTGAGCCTGTCTCTGCACATTGAAGAAGCCATTCAAAGTAGGCAGGTAACGGCTCTTCTGCTCTTTCAATTGGAGATTACTCAAAAGAATGTTGGTCTCCATGAGCTTCATACTCGGATGTTCACTCAGATTCGGAGTGACTTCCATCAACTCATCTCTAAGCACGTTATCATCTGTGAGCGAAGCCAAGTCATCAGTCAAGACAATGGCTTGTTCCAAGGGCAGTCCTAATTGGAAATTAAGCAACTGGCGGGTGAGGTCCTGCTGCCTGAAAGCATTGGCCTCTTGGCTCTTCAGGTTGTTGAAGGTGAGCTGCAATTGCTGTACATCCTGTTCCTCTACGAAGCCTTCTTCGTAGAGCGCGCTTGTCTCATTCAATAGGTCCTCCAAGGCCATCAGGCTCTCTGACAGCACTCTGGTATTCTCTTCAGCCAAAATCACTGTGAAGTAGGCTTGCGTGACACTCTCAAGTACATCCATCTCGGTGACTTCCTTCTGCACTGTGCTCAGCTGTACATAGCTCTTTGCGGCTTGAAGGCCGATGAGGTAGGATCCACTGAAGATGAGTTGGGTAAGGCTAGCTCCTCCTGTGACATTATAATTCGTTCCGAACTGGGCAGGCACAAATCCAGGTGTACCCCCGCTTCCTGATGGAACCAGGTTCTCATCGATGAGCACATCATAGACGGTCGGGCTGATGAAGTCAGGCAGTACAGTGGTGGGAATGTCCAAGAAGTTCTGGAAACTTCCTTGCGCTGTGATCTGCGGAAGACCCGTAGCCAGGGTCTCCTTCACCAAGCGTTCAGCCTTCTCGATCTCTAAGGCTGAGATGCGGGCCTCCCAATTGGTCTCCAAGGCTTTGGCCTTGGCTTCAGCGAGGCTGAAGGTCAGAGACTGAGCGCCTGCCAGAGAGGAAAGGATGAGGAAAAACGTGACAATTAAGAACCTCATAGGGTGTTGGTTTTTAGGCTTTTCAATTTCTTGTTGAGATACTTGGACCCTTTCTCACTGGCCACCCCCGCAATGTGATATCTGAAGAGGGTCGAGTACACCTTGTCAAAGCTGATTTCAGTAGGAGGAAAGACGGTGTTATCCCAGATGACTTCCGTGGTCTTCATATAAAGCCTCGCGATGACATCGGCATTCAAATCTTCGCGGTACAGTCCTTCAACAATGCCCTTATTCAGGTTGGACAGAATGCACTCGTAGATGGAGTGCTCATGCTTGGCCATATTCTCCTTGAAGGCCTGCGTATGGTATTTCTCAAGGTCATAGTGGATGGCGGGATGCATCTCCGCGAGCATAGTAGTTACCATTATCCCTATTTCGAACATCTCATCAATGGCGTTCAAACCACGGTTGCAGATGCAAGTGATGCGTTCCTTGTCACTCTCGGTATGGACGCTCAGGACCTTGGAGACCAGATCATTCTTGTCGCTCACATAGGTATAGATAGTCTTCTTCGACATTCCGAGATGCCGTGCCATATCGTCCATGGTGACGGACTTGATGCCATATTTCATAAAGACCTTGAGGGCCTTTTCCAAGAATTCTAATTCTTTCGCTTCCATTTCTGGAGGCGAAGCTAGGAAACATTTATCCACACGGAAACATTTTTTGTATTTTTTGTTTCCAAAGGACAAACTTTGGGGCAAATGGCAATAAGGATATGTGAGCGGGAGACACCAATCTCCCCCCCCCTACATCATCTACTACAACTTTTGGAAAACCGAGCTTATTTCAGGGCATACATATATACCCGACCTGAAGAATCGGTCAAGATGAGATCAAGTACCCCATTGCCATCCATGTCCGCCACTGCGCCCGGTCCCTTACCCAGAACGGGGCTATCGAGAATGGGGTTCAAGTGATCATCATAGAGCGTGGCCAGTCCAGTGGCTACCTCCCAAACCAGCACCTTGCCATCCAAGGCCTGCATGCCGCTATATCTGCCATCCAGTTCCAACTTCAGCACCTCAGGGCTCTCACTCCATTCGGTCAATATCTCATCCTCTTTGATACCCAGCCATTTATCATTGTACCAATACTGCAGGTCGGCCCAGCCCTCCATCACACTGCGGTCACTGCCATCCACTGTGAGTTCCCTCAGTTCCCCGAAGTCTGTGGCATAAAGGATGCGTGTACTGCCGATGTTCTTCCCTTTCATGACCTTATAGGTCTTGCCATCATAATTGGTCATACGCCCCGTGGAACGGTGACGTTCCTTGCCACTGCGTTCCAAGAACCTCACTTGGCCATCGGCTGAGATGCAGCTGATATAGTCCTTGCCTGAGATGACGAAGTGCTCTATCCTGCCCACGGCTTTCTCCTGTCCATCGGTCTTGAATTCCCAACCTTTCACAGGTTTCCCGCTGATGTCATAATTCCGCACCTTGCCATCCACTGTTCCAATGAGGAGCCTATACTTGCGTTGTCCATCATAGTCCATCGCTGCTAGCTCTGAGCTGGCATCTTCTCCCAAGTTGATAGGAAATCCGTCCACATCCTTGCCATTCCGATCCAGTAGGAAGATGCGTGTATCCGTATTGAAGATCATCTGCAATTTTCCGTTCCTCAAGGCATCCACTTGTGTGACTTCTGAACGTATGGGTTCCCCGATATCCTTTTTCCAAAGGACCTTACCCGTGTTGGAAATGAGGTAGAGTTGGTCATTCACGTCTTGGATGAGGACCTCCAATTGTTTGGTGTAGTGGTTCTTGACCAGATGAGGCCCCCAAGCAGGTAAGGTGTCCAAGGACTGTTCCCATATACTCCCTGCCTCTTCCTTGTAAAGAGGGTTGTACTTGAGCAAGAGATTCATGTGGTAAAAGCCCTGGTTGGCCGGCTCATACTGGAGAACCAAAGCATGGAAGCGCTGCAGAAGCTCAATGTCCTTAAGGAGCCCTGGATGCCAATCCTGCTTCAATTGTTCGTCCAATAGCCCTCCCGAAGCACGGGCGATATTCATATAGAATACATAGGAACTTGCATCGCTGATGTCATCTTCCAGGCTTGAGAACCCGGCATCACTGGCCAAAGTCTTGTCCAAGGTCACGACTCGGACAAGGACGCGCTGCAGGGTCTGATCATCCGCTGAGAGCAGCATCATGTCCTTCACTATGATGACTTGAAGCATATCAGCTCCTTTGAAGCTCTTGACCAGTTCAGGATCCAAGCGGCTTTTATCGATGGTATAAAGAGGCAGTCCGATAAGATTCTTCGATCCATCTTCTGCATTTGGCAGTGATTCGATAACGGCTTCGGCATCCACAAGGGGGCAGAGCACGAAAGCTTCCAATGGGTCTCCCTCGGCAGAGGCTTCCAAGACGCCCTCTACATGCCCACCAAATCCCAATGAGAGCAGGTCATCAGCTTCCTTGGAATTCGGCCGGGACTGCCCGTAAAGTGTAAATTGAGCAGTTAGATCAGGTAGGTAGTCCAGGTATTGATCCAGCCCTACCGGGCGATACGAGGCATAAGACGCCAGAGTATGGCCTGCAGAGTCTGAAACAGCCACTAGTCCTACAGCCTGGAAGGCATTGGAGGAGAGGTAGATATCAGAGAGTGACCAGCCTCCCAAGGTCTCCTTTGGAGGGCTGTTCAGGACCCCTTTCAAAGCCTCCGGAAGGGCAGCATGGTTGAGGTACAAGTTCGCCAAGGATTCGGTCGCCCTAGTTGCATGGACCTTGCGAAAGGACTTGTCCTTCATCAAGGTGCCAGGAACCTCTCGGATGGCCTTTTCAAGAAGGATGCGCGAGGGACTGATGATCAACCCTTCCTCTTGCTCACAGATGAAAAGTTGCTTTTCTTCCGAAGTCACTTTGAGGATGGACGAGCCATCATAGGATTGCGTCTCTACTGCCCTGCTGCCTTCAGGACCGATGGCTATGTTCAGCCATTCAGGTATAGACTTTTCATGGCTGCTCAAAATCCAATCGTTCTTCTCCATGCCTGAAGGGTGCATGGAAAGGACAAAGCCCCTTGAACCCAAGCCTTTGGCCAGGCTGGCCAAAAGGGAATCCATCCCTGAAAAGGCTGGGAACAGTTGCAGTTCCTCCCAGATGAGGCTGGATCCATTCAATCGACCTTCCAGCGCTTTGGCATCAGGCACATCCAGAACAAGGAAGGCATCGGAGGGAACGCCCTCGAGCAAGCTGTGCTCTGTCACGTTCTGTTCAGGCCCTCTCCAAAGGAAAAAGGCGATGGCGGCCACAGAACAAAGAACAAGAAGAAGGAAAAAGATGCGCTTCAAGAAGTATGGAAATGGTCCACCACAAAGCTAGATAGGCCTCTGTGCCTTAGGAGATCACTTGGCTCACCATGTCAACAAGGGAGTGTGAAGCAATCAGAGTTCCGCGGTACTGGCTTTCCACTGGAAGCTCATACGGTGATAAGGGCTCGGGCCATGTTGTTCCAAGGCCTCCCGATGCTGCTCTGTCGGATAGCCCATGTTCCTGTTCCAAGCAAATTGAGGATGTTCCTCATGCAATCGGCACATCCATTCGTCCCTGAAGACCTTGGCCAAGACCGAAGCCGCTGCGATGGACCTGAATTTCCCATCCCCTTTGATATGGCAGGTATGTGGCACCTCATAGTAAGGATTGAAGCGGTTGCCGTCCACAAGGATATGCTCAGGCCGGACGTTCAACGTGTCCAAGGCACGATGCATAGCCAAGAAGGAGGCTTGAAGGATATTTATCTCATCGATTTCTAAAGGATCCGCCCAAGCAATGGCATAGCCGAGGGCATTCTCCTTGATATGTGCATCCAAGATGGCTTTGGTCTTCAGGCTCAACTTCTTGCTATCATCCAGCAGAGGGTGATGGTAGCGTTTGGGCAGAATGACTGCAGCTGCGACCACGGGTCCAGCAAGGCAGCCACGCCCCACCTCGTCCACTCCAGCCTCGATGAGCTTGCTGTCTTGATATGCCCTGAGTCGCTTCATACGATCCGATCATTCCATTGCAGACCAATGATACAAAGTCTTCACGGAGAGAGTGATATTGGCTTACTTTGACCACGCGTCCAATGCAGAAGAAATTCCTCACAAATCTCGGGTTCCTCATCCTCGTGAACCTCTTGGTCAAGCCATTCTACATCCTCGGCATTGACGCTGAGATCCAGAATGCAGTGGGCGCTGAGGACTATGGGAATTATTTCGCCCTGTTCAACTTCACCTTCCTGTTCAATATCCTGAACGACCTTGGCACCACCAATTACAACAACCGCAACATCGCTCGCAACGCGGACGACATAGGCGCTCTCTTCCCTAAGATGCTCGGTCTGAGGATGCTCCTCTTGATGGGCTTCTTCGTGTTCACTGTCCTTTCCGGATTGTTCGTGGGCTATGACCGTGGGCAGTTATTCCTTCTGGTCTTCTTGACCTTGAACCAAGGCTTGGTCGCCACAATCTTCTTCTTCCGTAGCAACCTGGCCGGACTCCACCTTTTCAAACGGGACTCCATCATTTCAGTGCTGGACCGATGCCTGCTCATTCTCATCTGTGGTTTCCTTCTATGGGCGCCTTACGTGGAGGTCCAGTTCGATATCCGTTGGTTCGTTTTTGCCCAGACATCTGCATATTTCATCACAGCTCTTGTGGCCTTTGGTTTCTTGAAAGGGCGATTGCAGCTCTTCTTTCCCAAGCTGGATTTAGCCTTTATGCGAGACATCGTCAAGAAGAGTGTCCCATATGCCATCTTGATTCTTCTCATGAGCCTCTATCACCGCATCGACTCGGTTATCTTGGAACGCATCGTGGTCGATGGAGATGTGCAGTCGGGCATCTATGCGCAGGGCTTCCGCTTCTTGGATGCTCTGAATAATTTCTCCTTTCTCTTCGCGGTGCTCCTCTTTCCAATCTTCTCACGAATGTTGAAGGACAATGAGGACATCCGTGAGCTTCTAGGCCTAGCGACTCGAATCCTGATCAGTGGTGTGATGATCATCTCCTTGACCTGCTATGCCTTCAGCTTTGAGATCATGTCCTGGCGATATGGAACCCATGTGGATATGGCGACCCGCTGTTTCTCCTTGCTCATCCTGAGCGCTATATGCCACAGTACAGTTCATATCTATGGCACACTCCTGACTTCAGCTGGACAGCTTAAACTCCTCAATATCCTGAGTGGAGTAAGCGTGCTCATCTCAGTGGTCTTGAACCTCTGGTTGGCTCCTAAGCTATTGGCTGAAGGGAGTGCCTTGGCCTCGCTCAGCACGCAGATATTCGCTGCATTGGTGCATGTGCTGGTGGTCCTAAAAGTCTTCAAATTCCGTCCTGATCTTGGTCTCTTGTTGCGATTTGCCATCCTCCTTCTGTGTCTCATCTTCTTTGGTCAGGTCGCGACCTACATGCCTTGGGCTTGGGGATTGAATGCGCTAGAAATGGCCTCGATCGGGCTTGGGGTCGCAATGATCTTACGCCTGATAGATATCAAAGGCCTTCGGGAGATACTGATGCAGAGCGAAAGCCGTTAAAGTCCTACTTTAGCGCGGCTTTTTAAACCCCTCGACATGAACGACAGCGCAGTATTCAGTGGACTTCTCGACACCCTGAAGGTACATTGGAAGGTCATCCTGATCATGGCCATCTTGGCTGGCATCGCGGCCACCATATTCACCTTGCCTTCCCTCATGCCTCCCCGTTATACCTCCACTGCGGTCATCTATCCGGTCAATATCGAGCCCATGTCGGATGAGTCAGAGACCGAACAGCTCCTTCAGCTCTTGGCAGATAACGACATCAAGGACGAGGTCATCAACCGCTTCAAATTGTATGATCGTGCCGAACTGGTGCCAGGAACAGCTGAATACAATTACTGGATGGATCTCCTCTATCAAGAGCGGGTGAGCATAGGCCCAACCCGCTATGAAAGTGTGGAGATCACCTGTCAGGATGAGGATCCTGTGGTGGCCAAAGAGATGGTGGAGACCATCCTCGAGGTCTACAACCAGGAGATAAATGAGAGCATCCGTTCAAAACATGATGAATACAGGCGTTTGGTCCAAGGGGAAATGATGCAGCTGAAATACCTCATTGATTCCTTGACCACTCGCATCGCCACCTTGAGGACCAACTCAGGCGTGCTTGATTTCGGGAGCCAGTCGGAGCGCTATGCCGAAGGCTATATGCGTCTGATTGAGCGAGGGGGATCCAAGGCGAACATGGATAAGGTGGAAGGTCTGATGGCCGATATGGCCAGTAAGGGCAGCGAGGTGGAGATCCTTCAATCCATTCTAACAGGATTCCAAGAGGAATACGCCACACTGACCAGTAAGGTGGCCATAGAACGCTCCAAGGTCATCCATGAGTTGACGTACTACATGACCGTAGTTGAACCACAGGTTGCCGATAAGAAGTCCTACCCTGTCCGCTGGGTCATCCTCTTGATGAGTGTCATTCTAGCGGTGCTGAGCACCATCATTTTCTTGGTGGCCATGGACAGATGGAAATCCATGAAGGCCTGAGCCCAATGGCCCTTCGCTGGGAGAAATATCTGCTTTATGGCGCCTTAGGGGCCTTCGTCATTCTCAATGCCTACTTCGTGGCTTGGGGCACCTACCTCAGCATGGCTCTGCCACTGGGATTGATACTCCTTTGGGCGGTGCTCTATCGCATGAAGGAGATGATGCTCTTCATCGCTTTGGCCACGCCTTTCTCATTGAACTTGGAGAACCTGAAACAACTTGGAGGTGTCGGCTTCTACCTGCCTACTGAGCCCATATTGGCTGGTATACTTCTGGTCTTCCTCATCCACAGCCTGAGCCGAAATCGTTTGGACATATCAATTTGGACCCACCCGGTAACACGAGTTGTGATACTAGGCTTGGTCTGGATCTTCATGACTTCCCTCACCAGCAGTCTACCTGT
>JAQCAN010000050.1 GCA_027621335.1 Bacteroidota bacterium | reverse complement strand
CGCTTATGAGACCTCCCGTTTTCCAAGTGGTGTCCTTTACGGCTTCCTGAGCAAGGCCAACTGTTCCTAGTAATAATAGGGCTGTGCATAGTAGAGTTACTCTTTTCATTTTATGTATATAGGTTAATTGTTGTTTTATCTGTAGCATTCAATTCCAGGGCAATCAAGTTGATAATATTTCCACTTTCTTCTCTGTCAGAAGACTTGTTGGAAGGACCACAGTCTTATCTCCACAGTCCAAGGTGACACTCAAACTATCCATCTCTTTGATGATCCCTTCTACCTCGTCCACTCTTATCCTCATGCCTTCAAGGAATTTCTCCTTGCGATAGAAGGAGGATAGCATGTTGCTCATGATGTTTCTGGACGCGAAGCCATAGGAGATTCCGAAGGCCAGTAACATCGCTCCGAAGATGAGGGTCACATTGGACGTGATGAGGCTAGTGTCTATGCCTGTCTGGTTGATTGCAGTAATGACTACAAAGATAAAAAGGATCTAGTAGACCACGTTGGAAATAATACGAGAGCCGCTCAGCCCTATGGAGTCTGTGGCGGAGTATACGGCTGACTTCAACGTGGTGGCCAACCATATGCCCAATACCAGGATAACCAATGCGGATAGAAGTTTTGGAAGATATCCCATGAACGCAGCGATACCATCTGAGATCATCGGCATGTCAATGACCTCCGAGATGGCAATCAAGAAGACGAGCATGACCAACCAATAAGCCAGTTTCCCGAGGAAGATGATAACATCCTTGATGCCTAGGCGGGACAGGATGACATCTATACCCGATTTAGTGAAGATAAGTCCAAGCCTGCGATTCGCAACGCTTTGATCAGAATGCTCTTGACAAGCTTTCCTATGAGCCAGCCTGAGAGCAGGAGGATCATGACAAGGACAAAAGTCGGAAACGCATTGGCCATAGCATCAAAGAGCATTCCTACGGAATTCTCCATAGCCATTTTAAGTTGATCGATCATGAGGTGAGAGGTTTATCGGGTTTGATATCAGAGTCAGGTTTCTTGCTCAGGTCGATTCGCATTTTACTCAAGGCAACAGCCGTGGTATCAGCAAGGAAGAGTTGCACGAACCTCAAGATGAGCACGAGGCTTCTTACGCTGTCCATGAGTTCACCCTTCACATTCTCCGGGGCTTGCTCGGCAGGCTCTATGATCTTGAATGGGTTGCTCATCGTTTCAATCCTGATAATGTGTCTTATAAGTCTCCAAGGCATGCGTTTTGGCTCGCTTTATCCTCATCTTGACGGCACTCTCATTGAGATCGGTCATGGCCATGATATCCTTGATGGAAAAGCCATCTTGGAATTTCATGAGTAGGATAGCCTTGTGATCAGGGTCTATCTCACTAAGAATGTTGGCGAGGCGCTCCGCGCGGATGCCCATCAGTTCTTCTTCGTTAGCCTGGTCTTGTTTATCATTGACTTCATAACTTGTTTCTATATCCTGAGTTGGGAATTTGTTTTTAGCCCTGGCATAGTCCACACATTAGTTGTAGGTGATACTGTATAGCCACGTGGAGAAACTGGATCGGCCAGAGAATTTGGATAGGCTGCTGAAGGTCTTGAGAAAGATGTCATGAAGCATGTCCTGAGCATCATCTCTATCCTTGGCGAAGGATAGACACTTATGGTAGACCCTATCCTTATACCGATCATAAAGCTCTCCGAATGCATCATGCTTTCGCTGCTTCAGAATAAGCATGACTATATCCTCGTCTTTTCTGTCGTCCAATTCCTGATCCGGGCTTCGTTCCCAACATAAAACCGCCTTTAAGACGGAAGAATGAAAAAAGGTCACATACAAAGATGCCCCCTCGCTGGGGCTATTTGACCATCAGGTCGATATTCTTGGAAAACGAGTCTGTTGAAAAGATAGCCTGGTATCAGCCCTTTGGTAATTTCCCTAGCTCCACCTTGATTTCCAAGTCATCATATAGCGGATTGATGCGGAACTCCTTATACTCCGTTCCTGAAGTATCGATGATGCTCAGGTGCATCCTCTCACGGTACAAGTTGGATACTTTGAGATTGAATACCTCAGGGATACTGGTCTGGGTCAGTTGGAAATCAGGGTGTCTCATGAGCCCTTCTGGAGGCTCTATGAGATACTCCGCACTCACAGAGCAGCCCTTGGAGTCTATGACTTTCACACCATAACGACCAGCTACCAAATTCTCGATGCGACTAGAGCTGGCTTCATTGCTCCGTTGGTAGCGGTATGGCGGTGTGCCTTCAGAAACGCGCAGGCCGATATAGCCATCTGCCCCATCCGTCTCGTTGGAAACCGTACTCTCCACGTTGAGACTGACCTTCTCTTGGATCTCAAAGTTGTATTCCTCATAGGTCTTAGACCGCAATAGCCCATTCACGATGGAGATATCCAAGCTACCTTCCTCTTCACTGTTCCGCTTATAGAACTGAACCAAGACGTCTTGCTGGTTCTCGAAACTCCTGGGTAGGTCAAAGGTGAATCGGGCCTGACTGCCCTCTGAATCCAGCGCCTGATGGAGTTGGGAACTAGATACCCAGGTCTCTCCGCCATTCAGACTGAACTGACTCTTCACGTAATAGTTCATGTGGTTCACCAGTCGGTCGAAATCCAAGACTATAGTCACTTCCCTCAATCCTCTTGTACTGACCTTGTAATAGGCCAATGGTTCATAGTCCAATAAGAGGGCTTGTCCACCCATTGCTGAAAGGGCATCCTCATTGGCCATCATCTTGCGTATGCGATACTGTCCGGGGCACATTCCCAAAAGATAATTTGAGGATAGTGGGCGGTACTGGTTGTCCTTTTCGGCCTTCCAATAATACTTCACCCGTTCATCGCTTCTATCCAATCCTAGTTGTACAGAGCCATCGCAGATCTCGTGACAGGAGGCAGGAGTGGTACGTTGGACCAAGTCGAAACCTTGGGCCATCATTTCTGATGACATGAATATCAACATGCTGAAAATCAGTGTATTGCTGAATGATCTTTTTAAGATGGTTCGATGCATTCTCAGTCTTGTCCTAATTTTTTGGCAAGGTTTTAGACTCGGTGAAGATGCGTACAGAATCTCGGTATCATGAATCACAGGAACTTGATTTTTTTAACGGTCTTTTCGCTAGTCGCTTTTAAGTCGTGCATCCTACACACAGATCACGGGCCAGATGGGCGTGACGGAAGGGCTTATTTTGGAGTGGATTACCATTTTCAACCGCCATATAGTTATTGGGATGACAATCCATATATCCCTGAGAATCCAGCTCTAGGAGCTTTCTATGAGACCTTACCTGGGACCTATTCCTTCGAATATTTTGTCAATCCTTTTGACTACTGGTATGGCACCTATCAGATTTGGATTGAGAGAGGTACTCAGGGCGGACCATTCGGAGAGGAAGGATTGGATGGTCTTAATACGTATTTGATGCTTTACTGTGACCCCGATGGATGGCATGAGGAATTCTTCAGCTACCCTCAAGGAAAGGCGGTCATCCAACGAGAGAAGGGCTATGTGAAGATCAAGGTCGATGAGCCAGGACATTACTTTGTTCTTGAGATGAGGTTGACTGATGTCCTGAGTCGTAAGCCTCAGTCTGATGCTCAGCCGATGAGACCATTCTCTTTTGACCAGACCAGATGAGCCCCGTCTAAGCTGGTCCTCTTCTTGATTTTTCCTGTTTCAGTTCTACTGAATTCAGGACAAAGGAAAATCTGTTTGGGACGCTCATAAGGGGATAGTACTTCGTTAATCCCTACGAGCACGTTTTGAGGCAAGGTCTCACTTTCGATGATCAAGGTGACTCGCTCCCCCAACACTTGATCCTTTTGGGAAGAAATGAAGCATTCAAAAGGTAGCACGGCAGCTAGCTTTGATTCGATGACCTCAGGAAGCAGTTTCACACCTCCTGAATTAATGATGCCATCCACTCTGCCTTTCCAAAGGAAGGTGGACTCATCGATGACCTTGACCAGGTCATTGGTGATGAGGTCCAGATGGTTCATGTAAGGGATCTGTATACGGAGACGATCATCCTTTTGCTGACTGATCTTTATTCCAGGATGGCATTTGAAATATGGACTGGCATCATGACCATTCAAGCGCCTAAGGGCGATATTGGAGACGGTCTCGGTCATCCCAAAGGTGGCGTATACCGGATTCTTCCTTGATCTCAATAGAACTTCGAGAGCTGCTGAGATGGGCGCTCCACCTATGATCAGGGTGCCGTAGATCTCTGTATTCACACCTTCCTTAATCAGAGTCTGAATCTGCAGAGGAACCATGGCGGTGAAGTCGGAGTTCCCACTGGTCATGGGGAGAGAGGAGGGAGTGAGAACCGTTAAAGTCATCTGATGGAGTAGAGCCCTGACAATCATCATCATCCCTCCGATGTGGAATGGAGAAATGCAAAGAAGTGCGGACGAGCCAGGAGAAATATCCAGCTGTGTGAGGGTTCTTCTGGCCGATTCTTCCATCCATTGTTTGGGAATGCTGAAGCGCTTAGGAGTACCGGTGGACCCTGAGGTCTGCACTTCGATATCAGATGAAGCATCGTTCCACCGTTCTAAGAATCGGAGAACTTGCTGATGGGCTGGACCATCAGAGGTGCCATTGACCTTGACCTGTCCTTCTTCCGTGAACCATGGTGTGCTGAAGTCGAGGGTCATAAGGGCATGATTTTCAGCAATTCCTTAATGTCCCATGTCCTATCTAGGTCTGACTTCAGAGTGCCGGCACTCACTTCAAGGGGAGAAGGGATATTATTCACATAGAGACTACCAGTGCCTAGTCCCTGCGGGAGGGTGGGCTGCTTGCTGGAGACCCATTGGGCGATTGCATTCAAGCCGATGTTGGACTCTAATGCAGACGTGGCCCACCAATGGACATCGCGCTCATCAGCTAGGCGAATCCATTCATCACTTCCCTGAAAACCTCCGACCAATGAGGGCTTCAAGATGAGATACTTAGGTTGTATCGTATCCAGAAGTTCTTCTTTTTTTACAACTGAATCAATGCCGATAAGCTCCTCATCCAAAGCAATATCCAGAGGGCTTTCAGCGCACAGACCTGCCATGGCATCCCATTGTCCAGCCTTGATAGGTTGCTCGATGGAATGTACCTCTAGTTCTGCCAAGGCTTCTAATTTGGCCAAGGCCTCCTCAGGTCGGAAAGCTCCATTTGCATCCACCCTTAATTCTATTTCTTGGGCAGAAAAGCGCGCCCTTATCGCCTTTAGGAGATTCAATTCAGAGCTCCAATCAAGCGCACCTATCTTCAGTTTGATGCAGTTGAAACCTTGATCCAATCGAGCTTCTATCTGCTGCGCCATGTCATCCACATCCCCCATCCAGATAAGGCCATTGATATAAATGGGCACACCATGTTGGAAGGAGCTGTTGAAAATGAAAAAAGTGTCACCCTCTTCCATACTGCGTATGGCCGTTTCCCAGCCCATGAGCATGCTTGGATAAGTCCTCAGCGTTTGAAGGTCAAGTGTGCCTGACTTCCAAGCTTCCAAGCTTCTGAATAGGGTTTCTTCATACTGATTGTTCCACTCCAGGCTCAGGCCAGGAAAGACTCCGCATTCTCCAATTCCCAGCTTTCCATCGGCTTCAAGAATGATGAAATAAGAAGGTTTCTCAGTTAGGGTTCCTCGGGAAGTCCCAGCTGGCTTCTTGAACTTCAATCGATATGGAACGATGCGACCTTTCACCTTTTGGGACTCATTTTATTCTCCTTCACCGCAATCATCTGTTGCAGCACTTCTTTTATGGCTTTCACTGGGAGGTCATCGTCAGGCCGGTACCGAAGCACCTTGATAAGCTTGCGACCTTCCTTTTCCAACTGTGGGTGGGAGAGGAGAGGGCCATGATTGAAACCTATGTAGGGAAGCTCGTTTTTCTTCACATTCTTCCAAAGATAGCAGGCCATAGTGCCTTTGTAAAAGAAGGTGGGGACGCCCCATTTCAATGATTGGCACATATGCTCATTGTAGCCTAGGAGGATTGTTCGCAAGGCTAGAAGAGCCGATTGGAGAGGTTCTTCAGCGGAAAGGTAGAACTGGTCCAGGGGCCCGTGTTCCATAATGAGGGAATTCGTCATTTTCAGCGAATGAAAGTAAGTGCTTCAACCCGATAGACCAATCAGGTAGGTCATTCTACCATCAGGACCTTAACCTATCCTAACACTTTTTCCCAGATCTGGTCCGAATTCAGTTTGAAACTTCCGAGGCACTCCTTGGACCAATTAGTCGGTGGGATCATGGAAAGGAATATCGAGTCGTCCTCCTTTCGGTAAAGGTGGTAGGTCTCACCAGCGATAGGCTCGAAACTGAACTTGGCCTTATACACCAACTCGTTCCACCTGAAAAGTTCTGTCATCTCCTCATATGCGGTGCGCAATTCCTCATACTTGGCCTGAAGATGGCGGGTGATCTTATGAGCGCCCGAAGCCTTCCAGTGGGTAAGGTCGTTTGGTTTGATGACCGGTGCGCCCACATTGGTAGCGTAAGGGAGAAGGGAAGCATTATAGGACTTGGTCTTTTCGTCAAAGACCACCTGATCGGGCCGTTTGGCCTCCTGCTCGACCTTCTCTTCGATAGATTCGTATGTGGCATAGGGGAAATTCCGACCTTCAGATACGGGGTGATACGTATCTAGCCCGCTGATAGCCATTGTTCCGGCTCTCAATAGGTCGATGCTACCGTTCTCAGCTCGAAAGTCATCTTTCATGATCACAGACTTCACTTTTCCAATAATGAGCACAGTACCATTGGATAAAGGGACTTCTTCATGGAATTCCATCAGGAGAGAGACTGGACTTTCTTTGACAATAGGTGCATTGAAGCCCTTCACAAAGCTTGGCGTCAGACCACAGGTTTCGAATTCACTCAAGTCCTCAGGATAATTGGCCGAAGTCAGGTGGGCCGCCTCTTCCAATCCTTCGGGAACGTGGTTGATGGTGTATTCTCCATTGGCTTTGATGTTGCTATAAGTGTGCCTGGGCACAGTGACAGGACGTGTGACATGACCGATGAGTGGGGGATTGGACCCCAGATGCACGATGGAACTGAAGATGGCGACATTGTTCACGCCATGCTCCGAACGTGTGGCTATGAGATTGGCAGGCTTGAAGCCAGTAATGGAGTTGACCAGATTCAGTCTGGAGATGCGGTCCATCTCCTTCATGTCATCTTCAGTTATGTGTACTAAGTTGCTCATACTGGGGCAAAGACAAGGGATATGGTCGAATGGTTTCCTACAGCCCTCTCGATGACGGTAAACTCTTAAAACTAAAGACCTCGGAGGAATCAGTCCTTATTGAACTGGCGTTTCTCCCCTCCGAAGGGAATGAACATCGTAGCCCAGATGATCCGGGAAAAACGGAATATTCCAGGGAAAAGAAGAAAGGTGAAGCCCAGAATGGTAAAGACGTAATGAAGGGCCTTGGGCTCAGGAACCAAAACATAAACGGCTACCGCGCAAGAGACCATCAGTGCCACGTTGAGCGCATAACTGACATAGGCCGCTCCGAAATAAAAGCCAGGTTCTATGGTGTAGCGCTGACCGCACTTAGGGCATTTATCCAAGACGGTGCCGACCTCACTGGTCCTATAGCCGTGAGGATGCACAAAGAATTCCCCTTCTTGGCACGCAGGACATTTCTGAGTGGTGATGGAACGTAGGGGATTTCCTTTTTTGAAGAACGCCATAGACTATAAACTCTTTTTATCCTCTTGAATACGAAGTGACTTCAGTGACGGAATTTGACCTGATTCCTTGAATCAACGAAGGAGGCCAGCACTGATGATCAACTTTCTGACCTCGGTCGTCCCTGCTCCGATTTCCAAAAGCTTGTTTCCTCGATAGAGTCGGTTGGATTCTGATTCCCAGATGTATCCATTTCCCCCATGGATCTGGACCATCTCGTCTAGGACCTTATTGCACATATTGGCGGCATACATCACAGCAGCAGCAGCCTGAATATGGATATGACCTCGTCCACCTTGACCCTTCTCAGCCTGAGAGGCTTCAGCGAGCACCTTATGGACGAAAGTCTTGCTGGTTTCAGTCCATACATACATATCGGCCAGTTTGCTTTGGATCATCTGAAAGCTGGAGATGGATTTGCCAAATTGCTCTCGCACCTTGGAGAATTCCAAGGATATTTCCAAGGCTCTTTCGCTCATCCCTACAGAGATGGGTGCGATCATGGCACGTTCGAAATCCAGTCCGCTCATTACCACGATGTGACCGCGCCCTTCGTCTCCAACAATGTTCTCTTTGGGCACGCGGCAGTTCTCAAAGACCAATTCTGCGGTCTGGCTTCCACGAAATCCCATCTTGATGAGTTTTTGGGCGGTCCCCCATCCAGGCATCGTTTTATCCACCAGAAATGCTGTGATGCCCTTATTTCCAGCATTGAGGTCGGTCTTTGCGTAGACTAGTGCCACATCAGCTACTGGACCGTTTGTTATGTAAAGTTTGCTGCCGTTCAGGATGTAATGGTCTCCATCCTTCACTGCCGAGGTGCGCATACTGCCCAGAGCGTCACTCCCAGCGCCTGGCTCCGTAATGCCCAGACATCCTATGTGCTCACCGTTGCAAAGGTTTGGAAGGTATTTGGTCTTCAAGTATTCACTTCCATTGCGATAGAGGTTGTCTACACAGAGGTTGTCATGGGCCACCCAACTGAGGGCCATGGCATGGTTCCATCGGCCAAAGGCCTGGGCGATCAATCCACTGGACAGGTAATCCAAGCCGGCTCCACCGTACTTGGGATCGACCGTGGTGCCGAGCATCCCGAATTCGGCCATCTTCTTGAAGGCCTCTTCAGGCCACCACTCCTCATTGTCCATCTTCTCAGCCAATGGGTAAAGGACATCCCTGCCGAACTGATCGGCTGCATCTAGAATGGCTTGTTGTTCCTCATTGAGGGAGAATTGATGATTCATGGATTTCGAAAATTTCTGTGAGTGCGAAGATGCCACTTTATGAGGTGCAGTGTAGCGACAAATTTTTCATGGAATCAGCGGCCCCAAAGGTCTTAGGGGCTAAAATACCATAAGCCGATTGGCCCGAATCGCTGCCATCTGAGTGGCCATAGGGGATTAAGAAACTGTCTTATGGTTGAAAAGTAAATAATGATATGAAAACAACAAATTCAATAGGACTCGATTCTACCAAAACACAGAAACTCAGCACGAAACTCAACGAACTCCTGGCCGACTACTCCATCTTCTATCAGAATACCAGAGGATTCCATTGGAACATCAAGGGGGATAAGTTTTTTGAACTTCATGCGAAATTCGAGGAGCTCTATAACAACCTTCTCGTAAAGATCGATGAAGTCGCTGAGCGCATCCTTACTTTAGGATATACCCCGATGCATACCTACACAGCCTATTTCGAGAGTGCAGGGATCAAAGAAAGCCCTATGGTCTCAGATGGTGAGAATGCTGTTGGAAGGATAGTGGACTCATTCAAAACCCTGATCATCCTTCAAAGGGAGATTCTAGAGCTCTCTTCAGATGCGAATGATGAGGGAACCAATGCCCTCATGAGCGATTACATTCGCGAACAGGAGAAACTGGTCTGGATGTATTCTGCCTACCTGAAATAATACGGAGCGTTCGTTCGGTATATTCGTACACCCTTGTCCTAATAACCATCTATGTATCGTCCGGCCTCACTTGTCTTATTGCAGGATATGGATATCTATCTCATCGATCAGATTCTGAAAGGTCGATATGTGCCTGGACAGCACGTACTGGACGCAGGTGCTGGTGCTGGGAGAAATCTGAATTGGTTTCTTCATGAAGATTTCCAGGTGTCTGCCTGCGATAGAGAGGCCGAAAGAGAGGATGTTCTTAAAGCTCGATATCCAGGGTCCAAGGTCCATTGGTCCACGTGTGATGTTTCCAAGATGCCTTATCCCAATGCCCAGTTCGACCATGTGATATGCAATGCGGTCCTACATTTTGCCGATGATACAGAGCACTTTCATGGCATGTGGAATGAACTCATAAGAGTGCTCAGACCCAAAGGCTCTCTTTTCATTCGGATGACCTCTGATATAGGTATCGCACAGAGGGTAGAATCCTTGGGACATGGAAGATATCTCCTTCCTGATGGAAGTGAACGCTTCCTATTGTCGAATGCCCTTTGGTCCCAACTCAAGTCAAAAGATGAAGTGGACGAATTGGAACCTATGAAATCCGTCAATGTGGCAGACCAACGTGTGATGTCAACACTGGTCCTTGTCAAGAAGGTGCTAGAATAGCCATATGAACAGGGTAGTGTGATTTTAGTCACTGTCAGGGTAGAGGAATGGTATGATTTTGAGGCTTCATAGAGAAATCGAATAACATGGCCAATTTCAAAGACATCATTTCTTCAGACACCCCCGTTTTAGTGGATTTCTTTGCCACATGGTGTGGTCCTTGTAAAATGATGGGGCCTATCCTTGAGGAATTGAAGCATGAGATGGGAGATTCAGTAAAGATCCTGAAAGTGGATGTGGATAAGAATCCTCTGGCGGCCCAAGCCTATGGTGTGAGGGGGGTGCCCATGCTCATCCTCTTCAAAGCAGGGAAGGTCTTATGGAAAAAGAGTGGAGTTCGCCCGGCAGCAGAACTTAAACAGTTGATTCAGTCTCATGCGTAAACTCATCGATGACTAGAAGCTGGTCATGCTTCTGTGCTTGACATTAGGCCTTGCGCCATTCTTCCCTGAACCCCATATCTGGGGAAAGCTCAAATGGATACTTGGTGGAGGCCATGGAATGGCAGCCATTGATTGGTGGGACACCTTCCAGCACGGGTTTCCTTTTATCCTTCTCTTCAGACTGATTCTTAGGTCCATCTTCTTCAAGGACAAAAAAAGGTGCTCAGGAAGGAGCACCTTTAATTAAGACGCCTAATTAAGACGCCAAATTCCATCATTCGCAGCCTAAGTCTTGCCTGGAGGGTGTATCGTTATTTGGAAAACAGTTCCCTGAAGGAATCGAGACAGGGGTATAGCGCTGCAATTCAGCATCGTACAAGCCTGTGCTAAGGAAAGCTGTGATGGCCTCCACTTGGTTCTCAGTCAATCCAAGGGGCTGGAAATCAGGAGCCAATTGTCCATCAGGCACCTCCATATTCTCTTTGACCCCTTGATTCTTATAGTCCACAACCTCCGAAATGCTATGGAAATTACCTCCATGGCCATAATGAGGACTGCTTAAGAGGTTATAGAGCTGAGGGACTTTGAATTTGTAATTATCTGCGGGATTCCCCGTGAATCCTCCTCGGCCCCTATTCTCTGAAGCATTCTCATTTCGGTTGATGATGTTTAGGTCGTTATCGCTCAGATTCAGCATCCCATAGCCGTGAAAGGCCATGCTATTCAGCGCTGGTCCCATATGGCAATTGCCACATTGAGCCGTTTCAAAGAAGTGGATGGCACCTATCTTCTCTTGTTCTGACATCGCTTGGGTGTACCCTCGGAGCCAGAGTTGGAAGGGTGCTCTGTTCGCGAGAAGCGTCCGTTCATAAGCGGCTATGGCCAAACCAGCTGTTTCCTTGGTACAACGCTCCGCTTCAGGCCGATCACTGAATACCTCATTGAATTTGGTGAAATAGCCTAAAGACTGCATAAGTTCCTCATCGATCTCCATGCGATGGACTTTCAAGCCGGCAATGGCCTGGGTCTCAATGCCTTCAAAGCCCAATTCATTGGTTTCTTTCGGGGTGCCCGGTGTCCATTGCGCTTCTGTCCCCACGTTAGGCCCTGTCCCTCCGAACTGTCCATTCCAGAGCATGACCATCTGATAGGCAGAATTCATGGCCGAAGGAGTGCGTATGGGTTGCACGTCCACACTGTCC
>JAQCAN010000049.1 GCA_027621335.1 Bacteroidota bacterium | reverse complement strand
TGAACCTAGTGTTTTTCGAGATGGCCCCTACGAAAAAAGGCCGCCCCATCGGGCGGCCTTTATTTTTTCGGTTTTCTTTCGATCAATGCTGCACGATGAAGCGCTTGGTCATCACACCCTCAGTGCTATTCACTAAGAAGATGTACTGTCCTTGCTGCATGTCCTGAGTATCTATCTCTAGGATGTTGCGGCCCTGTGCCAAGGAAGCTCTCACTTGCTTTATCACTCGTCCCTGCATGTCAAGCACGGTGTACACAAGGTCCTCCTCTGTATTGAGGTCCATGCTCACGTTCAATACCCCATCCACTGGATTAGGGTACAGGTTCATCTCAAAGGCTGATAGTCCGCTTCGTAGCGCCTGATCTTCAGTCATTAGCTCCGCTGGCAACTCGCGCGCTCCAGAAACACATCCCGAGATGGTGATGTCATCCAAGTAGATCCGGTCGTTGTCCGCAGAAGCATCGCAACGGAAACGGAATCTCGTATTGCTGCTGAACGGTCCAGTAATCACTACGGCATCCGTGTAGAAGGTGTTGTTGCTGAACGTGCTTCCACTCACATAAGTCGCCACTGTGCTATAACTGCTACCTCCATTGGTTGAGACTTGAAGCCAGAAGTCCTCTCCATTCTCCATACTGAAGGCATAGAAGAAGAACTCGATGGTCACTTCGTCATAGGCACTCAGATTCAGGTTTCCAGTGGTGGTGACAGAGCTAGAAGTGTTGTCTCGGATACGTATGGAACGGGAACCACTATATGCGTAGGTCGCATTCGTCACACGGGCACAGTCAGTTCCACCATCGGTCCATATCCCGAATCCACTTTCGAAGTTGTTCGTGTTCAGCACAGCATAGGTGCATCCTCCTCCACCGCAGGGGGCACAATCAGGTCCGCCACAGTCCACTCCGGTCTCATTGCCGTTCTGGATGCCATCGCTGCAGGTAGGGGCGGGTCCTCCACCTAAGCAGAATGAGGTAGTCTGTGAGCTGGTGAAGCTGCCACCTGAAGCCAACGTTCCGGCAGGTCCAGTGACGGTATAGGATCCATTGCCGTATGCGCAACAGATGCCATCTCCGTAGGCATCATTGATGGTGAAGTCATAGCATCCATCCGCAAGACACAGGGCGATGTTCAATGTGCTTCCGTCAGGCTGGCTGGCATAGGTTCCGCCAGAGGCCACAGTGCCTCCACCAGCATTGGTGATGGACCATGACGTCTCCTCAGGGTAATTATCGAAGGTGATGCTCACAGTGATGTTGCTGCCATTGCATGGGCAAGGAGAGCAGCTGGGTCCACCACAGTCCACTCCGGTCTCTTGACCATTCTGGATGCCGTCAGTGCATGTCGCAGGAGGAGGAGCAGTACCGCAGGCGGTCGAAGTCAAAAGGGAAGCCCTAGAGCCCCCTGTATCAAAGATGGCACGCATGCGTGTGTTCTGACCTGCAGTGAATAGGTTCATGCAGGCATCATCAGAATAGTCCATGTAGTTCTGGACCATGTCCGTGGTACCGCAGGATATAGTATTCGGAGCACATCCATAATTCGGTCCGTCAGAGGAAGGCGTGTCCGTCACGAAATCATCCACCGAGCAGCCTCCATCACCCCAGATATGCCTTAGGTTCAAGTAGTGACCTACCTCATGGGTCGCAGTCCTGCCAAGGTCAAATGGAACCGATGCGGTCCCTATTGTGCCAAAGTATTGATAATCGATAACCACTCCATCGGTGGCCGGATTCCCACCAGGGAACTGTGCATAGCCAAGGATTCCTCCGCTGATGTCACAGACCCACATGTTCATGTACTTGGATGCGTCCCAAGCATTCTTTCCTCCTGTGCTGCTGGACTTCACCTGATCATTGGTCCCAAAGGCGGTCGTGCTGGTCGCGGTGCGAGTGATGCCTGTGGTGGCATTCCCATTGGGATCCACGGTGGCCAGACAGAATTCGATCTCAGAGTCTTGCGCCTGTGACCACACATTGTTCGCATCCGAATTCAATCGCCTGAAATCGGCATTCAGTACATTGATTTGGGATTGGATCTGAGCATCGCTGATGTTCTCCGCGGTGGTGTTGTACACCACATGGACGACCACGGGTATGGTGATGACACCATTCACTGCACGATGTTCTGGATGAGCTGCAAAGCGCTCCGTATGTCGCTCTATGGCCTCCATTTTCTCAAGTCGCTTGGCGTCCTGTTGGATTTGGAGGTCCAAGTATTCCATTGAGCCACAAACACGCTGTGCGCTCAATGAGAATGAAAGTACAAAGAGCAGCCCGAGGGCAAGTATTGCTTTTTTCATGTTCATGTTAGATTTAAAAGTTGAGTCAATCGCCAAAATTCTGGAATATGGTTAGCGTTCCATTGTGGCATCCTAATTCTAGGATTTTACTTTCAAAGTACCTATAGGTATTTGTACCATTCTTTATGCACTGAATAGTTTGCATAGGTGGTAGGCATTCTAGGTCGGATTGAACCACTGAGAAGTGCATGGTACACAGTGTTCTGAGTCTGAAACTCAGTTCTGGGATAGGGCTGTTCAGGTGTCCTGAGGTCAATCCGAATGGTCAGGGAATCACCTTCCAGTCTCCATCCAGATAGTAGCGCTTTCCATCACGGAGCAATCCCACTCCCATGATTCCAACACCGGTGCCCATACCGCCATAGAGGACAGAGGTTGGAAGATTCCCATTGCCCGCATCCACGATGGCATAGACCACGAGTCCGAGCCCTGACCCCAGCAATGCTATACCTCCCGCTTTGGACCAGAAATTCCTATGCCCGATGAAGTTGATGTCATAGGCGGAAAAATAGGTTCCACTCACTAGGATGCTGTCTCCCTTTGCGCCTTCCAAAAAACCTTTCATGTGGCTATAGTCAGTGAATCGGACCGTCACCTTGATTCCTGATTCAAGGTATTTCTCCGTGCGTTTCTCTCTATGTAGGAGATGCAATACGCCTGTTGTTGTAGGCTTTTCTTGTGCCCAAGACCAATGGGGGATAAGTAAGATGAGGATGAGGATTCCCCTCATACCATGGCATTCACATGATCCATGATGCGCTTGGCCAAGGCATGCGCTTCTTCAGCGGTGGCTGCTTCAGAGTATACACGTATGATAGGCTCTGTATTGGATCTGCGAAGGTGAACCCATCCTTCGGCAAAGTCGATCTTCACGCCATCCACGGTGCTGAGTTCCTCGCTGCTATAGCTCTCTTCCACACTGCGCAGCAAGGCATCCACGTCCACATCAGGGCTGAGTTGGATCTTATTCTTGGACATCACATATTGGGGGTAGGACGCTTTCAACGCGGTCATGCTCAGGCCTTTTTTCACATAATGGGTCAGGAAGAGGGCCAATCCCATCAGCGCATCTCGACCATAGTGCAAAGCCGGGTCGATGATTCCTCCATTCCCTTCGCCACCGATGCTCGCTTTCACCTCCTTCATCTTCTCCACTACATTCACCTCGCCCACGGCTGAGGCGTAATACGTTTGTCCGTGCCTCTTGGTGACATCCCTCAGAGCGCGGCTGCTTGAGAGGTTGGATACCGTAGGACCGGGACGGAAACCGAGCACGTGATCGGCCACAGCGACCAAGGTGTATTCCTCTCCGAACATGCTCCCATCCTCACAGACCAAGGCGAGTCGGTCCACATCAGGATCCACCACTACGCCCAAGTGCGCCCCACTGGTCTTGACTACATCCGCAATCTCGGTCAGGTTTTCAGGCAAGGGCTCAGGGTTGTGAGGGAAATCGCCATTGGGCTCGCAATAGAGTTCGATGACCTCCTTTACACCTAAGGCGTTCAATAAGGCTGGAATAGCCAAGCCTCCTGTGCTGTTGACCGCATCCACGGCCACTTTCAGGTTGGCCGAGCGGATGGCCTTCACATCGACACCCTCTGCGCTCAAGACCTTGACGATGTGCTTGGCAATGGACTGATCATCCACGTGCACGTGACCCAAGTGCTCTACCTCCACGAAGGAATAGGCCTCATCCTCGATCATCTTCAGCAGCTTCGCGCCATCAGCCGCAGAGATGAATTCTCCTTTTTCATTCAGGAGTTTCAAAGCATTCCATTGGCTGGGATTATGGCTGGCGGTCAGGATGATGCCGGCCCTGCATCCATATTCCACCACGGCCATCTCCACCGATGGGGTGGTGCTGAGACCCAAGTCCAACACGTCCACTCCACTGGCCTGTAAGGTGCCTGTGACCAAGGCTTGCACCATTGGGCCTGAGGTCCGCGCATCACGACCTACAGCGATCTTAGGGCGGCCTTGCTGGTTGAAGCGCGCCTTCACCCAAGAGGCGAAAGCAGCACTGAATCGGACCACATCCAGCGGGGTGAGTGACTGTCCCGGCTGTCCGCCTATCGTTCCTCTGATGCCTGAAATACTCTTGATCAATGTCATGCCTTAGTGCTTGTCGTTTCTATGATGTCCATGAGGACTTCCTTGATGGAGAGACCTGCTGCACGCAGTTGCTGAGGGACGATGCTTTCCTTGCTGAATCCAGGAACGGTATTCACCTCCACCACGAAGAGTTCCGTTCCACAAAGGAAGAAATCTATGCGGATGATACCCTTGCAATTCAACATCCCGTAGATGTCCTTGGCTATCGCTTGGCAATGCCCTGTGGCTTCCTCACCGATCTCGGCCGGAGTGATCTCTTGAGCTGCAGTGGGGTCATACTTGGCCGCGTAGTCGAAGAATTCATTGGAGGAGATGATCTCTGTGATGGGCAAGGCTATGACCTTGCCTTTGTAGCGGATAACGCCACAGGTGAGTTCTCTTCCAACAAGATAACGTTCGATCATGGCTTCATCATCAACGTGGAAGACCTTGTCCAAAGCGGGCAAGAGATCCTCCATGGTCTTTACCTTGCTCGCACCTAGACTAGATCCGGCCTCAGCGGGCTTAACGAAGCAGGGAAGGCCCACTGCTGTGATGATGGCGTCTTTGTTTATCGCTTCTCCTTTCCTCACTTGGACGAAATCACTCACCTGGATCCCTCTGGCCTTCAGGCTGCGTTGGGTGGCTCCCTTGTTGAAAGTGAGGCTCATGTTCAATGGGTCTCCTGTGCTGTACGGAATGTCCAGCATATCGAGATAGCCTTGCAAACGGCCATCTTCACCTGGTGTGCCATGGATGATGATGTAGGCGTAATCGATCTTGTGGTTTCCCTCAGGGGTCTTGAAGCTGAAATCGTTCTTGTCGACCTCGATCTTCTTGTTCTTCCAATGGGCTGTCCAGGCCTCTTTGGTCAACGTGATGAGCACGACCTCCCAGGGCGTGTCCTTCAATTGGTCCATCAGCGTAGCTGAGCTTCGATACGAGACTTCGGCCTCACCGGAATATCCTCCAGCGATGATGCCCAGGGTGCTGATGTGCATGTGATCCTAGTTTCCTCACAAAAATATGTTGGTCCCAGCAAGCGTTATGGCCCTGCATCCTCTTTTATGAACATCTCCTTAGGGTGAATGATCGTCCTGGAGGCCAACCTTATGGCATTATGTCAGTAGGCTGGAGCGACTATCTTTGCCCATTATTCGAAGCATGATCTCCTACATCCGATTCGTTTTCAGCAAGGCAGGCCTAAAGCATATCATCATGGCTGGAGCTGTGTTGCTCATCCTATTCTTCCTGCTTTTCGCTTGGATGGCTTCATACACTGACCATGGGGATCTACAGGTGGTTCCTGACCTTACTGGCATGGACTTCGAGGCCAGCAAGGCCTTATTGGAGAAGCAGGGGCTGAGATGCAAGGTCGAGGATTCCCTCTATGTCCCTGAGGCTGTACCTGGATCCATCATTTCCCAATCTCCTGAGCATTTCACCAAAGACCTCGAAACGGGAGAAGCCCGTGAGCGTATGGTGAAGACCAATAGAGTGGTCTATTGCACCATCGCATCCTATCTTCCTCCCAAAGTGGAGATGCCCGACCTGGTGGGAATGTCCAAACGTGCGGCCATCAATATTCTAGGCATCATCGGCATAGAGATACAGGATATGGAGTACGTGCCTGATGAGGTATGCACGGACTGTGTTCTCAAACAGACGTATAATGGCGCTGTTCTCAAACCAGGTACCAAGCTTTATAAAGGTGAGAAGGTTTCTCTGGTCCTAGGGAAGCAAAGCGCTCAATACGTGAGTGTGCCGGATATAAAAGGCTATTCCTATGCCGATGCCAAGACTATTTTGAATCGGGTATCGTTGAATATGGGTGCCGTCTATGGTGGCTGTGAGGATTGCTACAGCCGAACGGACACGATGAACGCCTTCATACTGAGGCAGGATCCTGAGGAACGCGGGAACCTTTCCATTGGCGGAGAAGTAAGCGTTTACCTCACCACGGACCGCTCTCTCATTGAAGATAAGATGAACTGATATGTTAAGACGATTCCTCCCTCTATTCTTTCTCAGCCTGAGCCAGATCCTTATTGCCCAAGAGGTGGAGAGCCCCTTGCCTTACAGCTCGCTTTCCATTCAAAGAGCTGAAGCGGTAAGGGCCTATGGCACAGATCTGAACAAGTCCTCGACTTCATTGGAACTTCCTTTCATAGACGATTTCAGTCAAGACCATTTTCCGGGTAATGCAGCAGGGAATGTCATCTTCTGGACCGGTAATAGTGCCAAGCGCAGTTTGGGTTTCGGTTTAGAGCCCCCATCGGTGGGTGTGGCCGTCTTCGATGGTCTGGATAAGACTGGATATCCATATGACTTCTCATTCTCCACCTCCTATGGCCCGGCTGATACTTTGGAATCATTGGACATAGATCTTCAGGATAGGCAAGAGGTCATTCTTAGTTTTTTCTACCAAGCAGAAGGATTGGGGGAGCTTCCTGATCCAGCTGATTCCTTGGTCTTGGATTTCTTCAGGCCAACAGATAGCGTATGGGTGAAGCAATGGTTCATGAATGGCACAGTGGTCTCTCCCTTCCAGCAGGTGCAATTACCTGTGAACAGTGCGGATTATCTCATGGATGGATTCAAGTTCCGCTTCAGGAACTATGCGACCCTTTCAGGTAGTCTGGACCACTGGATGGTCGATTGGATCTATCTGGGGGAGAACCGCTCCTTGGAGGATGACGTCATCATAGACGTAGGATTTCAAGCCCCTGTGAAGACTGTCTTGAACAACGGCTATACCTCCGTGCCTTGGAAGGTCTATCAGCAGAACGCAGGGGTACTGACCTTGCCTGCCATCAATACGGTCATACGCAACCTGAACACCTTGGGAGCCTTTGTAGACCAAGTGTCCTACGAAGTGAGCTACGATGCAGCTTCGCTGGGTCTTTTCCCTGACCCTGCCGAGCCTTCCATCTCAGCCAGCAGCGACCTCATCCTCACGCATGAGTTGAACAGCGCGCCCAATTCCTACACCTTCCCTGTGAATGTGAATGATACCTGTGCGGATTTTGGTGTCGAATTCAACTTCAATACCAGCCCTGACCTCTTTGAGGAGAACAACCACTTCACCCTCACGCAACGTTTCAGGGATTATTATGCCTATGATGACGGAGAACCCGAGCGTGGTTATGGGGTGGTGAACTCACCTGGGGCTGATGTCGCCTATAGGATAGACCTCCTCAGTGCGGATTCCATCATCGCAGTGGACTTCTTCTTCCTTCCTGTTTCCATCAATGTGGATAATGAGCTCTTCTACCTCACCATCTGGGATGAATTCTCCGATTCGCCCAGTGAGATCGTCTATCAGGATCTGGTCCCAAGGAATCCTGAGTATGCGCCCGGTGATGGATGGGTGCGGTATATGTTACAGGACACCATCTTGGCCCTTGATGCCGGGTCGTATTTCTTCGGTTGGACACAGGTTGGGACGGAGCGATTGAACGTAGGGAACGATAAGAACGTTGAGAACAATACAAATCGTTTGTTCTACGATACGGGTGCAGGATGGATTCAGAGCACCATCACTGGAAGCTTGCTCATCCGTCCGGTGGTGACCAGTTTGAAAGACCCCTTGTTAACCGGAGTTCCTGACTTGGATCGCCCGCCACTGAAGCTTTGGCCTAATCCCACCTCGGATGAACTCTACCTGAGCATGGACCACCAGGACCCAATACAGGTCATCATTGTGGATGTCTCAGGAAGAGTGGTCCATGAGGGTCTCCTTGATCGACACAGACGCATCGATACACACCATCTGGCTGAAGGTCTCTATCAGCTCATACTCATCACAGAAGGGTCCCTTCTTAATCAACACGCCTTTGTCATCCAACGATAATTCACCTGAATCTCCCGATTTCGAATCGGACTTGGAGCAGGATGACCTCTATGAACATTACCGTTTTGTAGCGGATCCTGGACAAGAGCTTCTGCGTATCGACCTGTTCCTGATGGATCGGGTTCCCAATACCTCCCGGTCCAAGATCCAGTCGGCCGCCAAGAATGGCAACATCAAGGTCAATGGCAAAGAGGTGAAACCCAACTACAGGATTCGTCCAAGAGATGAGGTGAGCATCGTGATGCCCTATCCGATCAGAGAGATCGAGCTCATTCCGGAGGACATTCCGCTGGATATCCATTATGAGGATGAGGATCTGGTGGTCATAGAGAAGCCTGCCGGTATCGTGGTGCATCCAGGCTATGGGAATTACACTGGAACGTTAGTGAATGCGCTGATGTTCCACTTCGGAAATCTCCCTGAGACCAAAGGCCCTCACGATAACCGTCCGGGACTGGTTCATCGATTGGATAAATTGACCTCTGGGGTCATGATCATCGCCAAGACGGAAGATGCCCTGACCAAATTATCCAAGCAGTTCTATGACCGTAGCACAGACCGCAGGTATGTGGCCCTAGCTTGGGGCGACTTGGAGGAGGATGGTACCATTGAAGGGAACATAGGTCGCAGCTTGAAAAATCGCAAGGTCATGGATGTCTTTCCTGATGGAGAGCATGGGAAGCATGCGGTAACTCATTACAAAGTCTTGGAGCGCTTGGGCTATGTGACCTTGGTGGAGTGCAAATTGGAAACAGGACGCACGCACCAGATCAGAGCGCATATGAAATTCATAGGTCATCCGCTCTTCGGTGACTTCGAATATGGAGGGGATAAGTTGGTCAAAGGGACCTCCTTCACCAAGTACAAGCAGTTCGTGGACAATTGCTTCAAGATGCTACCGAGACAAGCCCTTCATGCGAAGAGCCTCGGCTTTACCCATCCCAGAACAGGAGAATGGCTCAGCTTTGAATCAGAGATGCCTGAGGATATGAGAAGCGTCATAGAGAAGTGGCGGAATTATATTGCCTCTAGGCATTAGACGAGTATTCTGAAGTGAAGTTTTGTGTTCAATGAGAACCTATCCCGATAAGATCATCATTGCGTGGAGCGAGGCCCTTCGGGGCAACGAGGACATCACAGGATGGCTTGTGACCAATGGCTATGCGGAACTCATTATGTTCACCAGATCCTTGAAAGGAAGCGCTGAAGCGGATACCTGGCTCTTTGAGAACAAGCACCCCGAGATGGTGGCCATGGTGGAGCTTATCAATGGACGGAATGAAGCTGGGGAATGGCTTTCCAAACATGGGATGGAGGTCTTGAAGAAGGTGGTCGAATGCTCGCTGGAAGATGCAAGCGCTGAACAGTGGTTGGCCAAAAAAGGATTGAAAGCCTATCTGATGTTCGCACTGCGGCTGCGTATCTTGGTAAATGAGCTGGACGAGGATCTAGGTGATGTCCATAAGTCACCATTCAGGTAGGTACTCATTTGAAATGGGCCTGAAGACCTTCGCTATCTTAGTGCCCTCTTAACATGTTTTCTATGAGTTATATCATCGATGGGCTTCGAAGCCCGATAGGAAGTTTTACTGGCACATTGAGTGCTGTGCGCACGGATGACCTAGCAGCCCATGTGCTCCGTGAGCTTATGGAGCGTTATACTTCCGTGCCCAAGGAAGCTATTGATGATGTCATCCTTGGTTGTGCCAATCAGGCTGGGGAGGACAATCGCAATGTCTCGCGAATGGCCTTACTCCTAGCAGGTTTGCCTTATACAGTGCCTGGAGAAACGGTCAATCGGCTGTGCAGTTCAGGACTCAGTGCAGCCGTCCATGCCCATCGCGCCATTTGCGCAGGTGAGGGAGACCTCTTCCTGGCAGGCGGAGTGGAGAATATGACCCGTGGACCCTGGGTCATCTCAAAGACTTCATGCTCTTTTGGACGAGATGCCCAGATGTTCGATAGCAGCTTCGGTTGGCGCTTCATCAACCCGGCTTTGGACGCCCTCTATGGCTCGGAAGGTATGGGTGAGACGGCTGAGAATCTGGTCAATCTCTATGGCATCAATCGTGACGATCAGGATGCATTCGCATATCGCTCGCAGATGAAGGCCAAGGCCGCACAAGAGAATGGCCGATTGGAGAAGGAGATCGCCCCTGTGAAAATCCCTCAGCGCAAAGGGGATCCTCTTCTCTTCGAAAGAGATGAGTTCGTGAAGCCGGGCAGCACCCTTGAGGGTCTTGCCAAGCTGCGTCCAGCATTCCGCAAGGAAGGGGGTTCAGTGACGGCTGGTAATTCGTCTGGACTGAACGATGGAGCCGTAGCCTTGCTCATCGCCTCAGAAAAAGGGCTAAAGACCCATGGGCTCAAGCCCAAGGCTAAAATCCTGACTTCTGCCGTGGTGGGCGTAGAACCTCGCATCATGGGTATAGGCCCCGTGAAGGCGTCTGCACTTGCACTGAAACGAGCAGGGCTCAGCTTGGATCAAATGGACGTCATCGAATTGAATGAAGCCTTTGCTGCGCAGTCTTTGGCCTGCATGCGTGAAATGGGTTTGAAGGATGATGATGTGCGGGTGAACCCGAATGGCGGGGCCATCGCCCTCGGGCATCCGCTCGGTATGACGGGGGGGCGCCTGCTTCTTACTGCGGCTCTAGAACTGGAACTCCAACAGAAACGCTATGCCTTGGTCACCATGTGCGTAGGGGTGGGGCAAGGCTATGCCGCCATCATCGAGCGGGTGACTTGAGTTCGAGTCCATCCCATATCCCACTTACGGATGAGCGCTGGTCAGCTTTCTTGAACAGTCAGAGTCTTTTCCTCAATTCTCCGATCGAAGGGATAGAGCTTTTCGATTTTCCATCTCTTTCATCTTCGCAAGCTCGGCCCATCGACATCACCTTACGTCCTCAAGGCAAGCAGATGGAGCAGCTCATGGCGGAGGCCATTGAGAGGTCTGATCGCTACGACCTCATTGTACATGGCCTTCAAGTGCCTGATACGGGACGGACCATCGGGGAATTGGATTTTCTGATCTTCGATAAGGAAAAAGAGAAGGTCATCCACATGGAGATGGTCTATAAATACTTCATCCATGATGCAGAGGAAGGGGGTGAGCCTTTGGGCGTGTGGATTGGGCCAGGCCGTAAGGACCGATTAACATGGAAACTAGAGCACCTGGCTGAGCATCAGTTCCCTCTCTTGCACCATTCGTTGACAAGGCCTTTGTTAGACCAATGGAGCATCGACCCATCTACGGTGAGTCAGCAGCTCTGCTTCCTTGGGGAACTTTATTCCCCTCATGGAGGACGTCTTCAATTGACTGAATCAATCAATCCAAAGGCGCTCAAAGGCGAGTGGATGGCTTTGGAGAAATTCATGACGTTCGATTCTGTTGGGATTCTGGCTCTTAACCAAGAAAAACCTGATTGGCTCATGCCATTTGACAGGTCCAAAGCCATGCCTTTGAGCGAAATCACAGTGACTCTTATTGAAGCGGTCAAGGAAGGGAGACCTGTTCTACTCTCTTTCAGTGATCAAGGCGTTGAAAAAAAGCAATTTGTGACGGCAACTTAAGACACACTCCACTTGTCCAGTTATAGACACTGCTTACCTTCGCATCATGAGTGAAATGACAATGACCAAGAAAGTCCATAACTACAGCGCTGGACCTTGCATCCTTCCTGAAGAAGTGATGAAGAAAGCCGCTGAAGCCTGTGTAGAATATAACGGAACCGGGCTCTCCATTCTAGAGATGTCCCACCGTTCCT
>JAQCAN010000048.1 GCA_027621335.1 Bacteroidota bacterium | reverse complement strand
CCACCGACCTTATCAACCCCGTGTCCACATTGACCGGAGAGAAACCTATACTGAGGGAGACCAGCCATTGGTTCCTCCCAATGGCCGATCATGAAGCCTGGGTGAAGGAATGGATTGAGAACGGCACCTTGGATGGAAAGCCACACCATGACCCCTCAGAATGGAAAAAGCATGTCCTAGGCCAATGCAAAGCATGGCTGGACTCTGGATTGCATTCCCGCGCCATGACACGCGACCTGCAATGGGGTGTCCCTGTGCCGCTGGAGGAAGGGAAGGACAAGGTCCTGTACGTATGGCTGGATGCGCCTATCGGTTACATCAGCGCGACAAAAGCCTGGTGTGAGGCCAATGGGAAGGACTGGAGGGACTATTGGCAGAACGAAGAGAGCCAGCTTATCCACTTCATAGGCAAGGATAACATCGTCTTCCATTGCATCATCTTCCCTATCCTTCTCAAAGCGCACGGGGAGTTCAATCTCCCGGTCAATGTACCGGCCAATGAATTCCTGAACTTGGAAGGCGATAAGATCTCAACCTCCCGCAACCACGCGGTCTGGCTCCATGAATACCTGGAAGAAATGCCCGGAAGGGAAGAGGAGTTGCGCTATGTGCTCACCTCCATCATGCCAGAAGTGAAGGACAGTGAGTTCACCTGGGATGACTATCAGGCGCGCGTGAACAATGAATTGGTGGCCATCTTGGGCAATTTCGTGAACCGTTGTCTGGTCTTGACCCAGAAGTACTTTGACGGGAAGGTGCCTTCATCCTCAGGGGCTGACTTGCCTGAAGAATTGAACGCGCTTTTCACAAGCAATGCGGATGAGGCCTCAGAGGCCATCATGAACTACAAGTTCAGGGAAGCCATGCAGCTGGCCATGACAGGCGCGCGCATTGGGAACAAGTACCTGGCGGAGACCGAGCCATGGAAGCTCATCAAGACGGATGAAGCTGGCGTGGCGGATATCCTGGGCAATGCCCTGAAGATCATCGCTCATCTTATCAAGACTCTGGGCCCACTGTTGCCTGGTACAGCCGAGCGATTGAAGGATATGCTGGGCGAAGGGCTGGATGAGAATGGCCATATCAAAGAAGGAGGCACCCTGGGCGAGGTGAAGCTTCTTTTCCAGAAAGTGGAGGATGAGGACATCGCCAAGCAAAAAGAGAAATTACAGAGTCAGCATAAACTGAACAGCCCACAACCCTCCGTACCTATGAAAGCAGAGATCGATTTCGACACCTTCAGTAAGATGGACCTACGCACGGGCACCATCACCAAGGCCGAAGCAGTGAAAGGAGCCGACAAACTCCTTCAACTGAAGGTGGATATCGGCCATGAAGAGCGCCAAGTGGTCTCAGGCATCGCGGAGCATTTCAAGCCTGAAGATGTAATTGGAAAGCAGGTGACACTGTTATTGAATCTGGCCCCGCGTAAGATCAGAGGGGTGGAATCCCAAGGGATGATCCTGATGGCCGAGGATGCGGAAGGCAAATTGCTCTTCGTCAGCCCGACTGAGGGCATTGACAATGGAAGTACAGTGCGTTAATCCGCAAACTTCACCAGCACATCGCCCTTCTCCACCGCTGCTCCGATCGTGATATCTGATAACCTGACCACTCCATCCTGCGGAGACTTCAGCACGTTCTCCATCTTCATAGCTTCCAAGATGACCAAGGCATCTCCTTCGCTCACGGTCTGTCCATCACTTACACAAACCTCCAGCACCAGGCCTGGCATAGGCGCCTTGAGCTCCTTTACCTTGTTTGAGGCACCGCGCGTCATGCCCAAAGCATCCAAGAGCACATCGAACTCATCCTTGCCTTTCACGGAGAAGCGCATGCCATTCAGTTCCAGCTCGGCTGTCTTGTTCACGGTATTCAGAGCCTGAACCGTCACACGGTATGAGACCCCATCCAAGAGAAGGTGGTAGAGCTTATCGGTGACCTTCAAAAGGTCATAACTGCGCTCTTTTCCATCGATGATGACTTTGCCCTCTTCGGTCCATTCCAGTTTGCGGCTGCTCTTTTCGTTCAGTAGGATCTCCATGTCGGAAAGGTATTCATTTACGTCCAAAATCGGCAGGTATCTCGCCCCATGCGCGAGTTTCCCATTTCAGGACCTTGTTCGGGTAGGTGTTCGATTTGAGCCACTCTTCGGCCCTTTGGACCAGCCTCAAAGCCTCTGGCCCGCTCGCCTTGGTATTGGCCTTTTTCTTCTTCACCCAGGCCATGGCGTACTTGGAATCCGAGTAGATCATCAGGTCGCTGCGGCTTTTTTTCAGGTAGGCCAAGGCATGAACCAAAGCAAGGAACTCCGCGATGTTATTGCTCCCCCCCGGGTATGGCCCCACTCGGAAAAGTTCCGTGCCTGACTCGGTGATGACCCCCCGGTACTCGAACTGCCCTGTTGTGGCATTGCAGGCGGCATCCACACTGATGGACAGGGGGTTAGGATCTCCGATGCGAGCAGCCTCTTCGGGGCTGAAGTCCCGGGTTTTCTTGAATCCTCGTCCTTCATAGGCTTCAGGCCCTTCTTTGAAGGCTTTCTCAGCCAAAGTCTTGCTTCCGAAGGACTTGAACTTGGGGTGGTCCGCGCCCTCGATCTGTTTGCGGCAACTTTCCCAGTCGGTGTAGATGCCAGGGGTCTTGCCTTGCCAGACCACATAATACAGCGTCTTCTTTTCCTTAGGGGCGACTGAATCAGGGTCCTTGAAGGCTTGCTCGGCTTCTGCCAAGCTTCCAAATGAACGGAACTGGGCCTCAGGGAATCCAGAGGTCTGGCGCTGGCATTCCGCCCAGCTGTGATACACTCCCGGTCGATGTCCCTTCCATACCACATAGTATTTCGGGGATTTGCTCATGAGGTGAAGAGATGTTGCACATTACTAGTGAAAAGCTTCACCGCCATAGCAAGCAGGATGATGCCGAACACCTTCTTCAGCACTGCGATGCCCCCTGCACCAAGGACGCGCTCAATGGTCTTGGTGCTTCTCAACACAAGATAGACAATGATGATGTTGATGACAATGGCTACAAGGACGTTAGGCAGATCGAATTCAGCACGGATGGCAATGAGGGTGGTCATGCTTCCAGCCCCTGCGATAAGTGGGAAAGCCAGTGGCACGATGGAGGCCACATCGGGATGGAGCGTGTGATCTTCTCGGAAGAGCTTCACCCCGAGAACCATCTCCAAAGCGATAAAAAGGATTACCAAGGAACCCGCCACAGCAAAGGAATACACATCGATTCCGATGAAGTTGATGATGCGCTCTCCCACAAAGAGGAAGCCCACCATGATGAGCAAGGAGACGACACTGGCCTTCTCCGCATTGATCTTTCCGCTTTTCTGCTTGAGGTCCAGGATGATGGGCACATTGCCGATGATGTCGATGACCGCGAAGAGGACCAAGCTGGCAGTTAGGATCTGATTAAGGTCGAAGGTCATGGGTTGAGGAGCTTATGGATGACGTGGGGATAGTGTTCATGTTCCAAGGTCAGCACTCTGGCGGCCAAGGTCTTTGGGGTATCCTCAGGAAGGACTGGACAGGTGAATTGCTCAATGACCGCTCCCGTGTCGTAATCTTCATCCACATAGTGCATGCTACAACCCGATTCGGTATCTCCGTTCGCAATGACTGCCTCATGAACCCGTTGGCCATACATGCCAGGCCCCCCGTGGGCAGGAAGAAGGGAAGGATGGATGTTGATGAGCTTCCCTTTGAAGCCTCTCAAGAAGGAGACAGGGATTTTTCGTAAAAAACCGGCCAGGACCACCAACTGTATGTTCTCCTCATTCAACTTAGTGAAGAGAGCAGGTCCGGCTAAGATCTCATCGCTGAGAAGGCCCAATTCCACATCCAAATCGGCTGTGATGCTATCAGCACCTCGTTCGGGCTTGTTGGAGTAGAGGCGCTGCACATGATACCCTTGGTTCTCCTTGGAATGACGGATGACGGAGCGGGCGTTACTGCCCGACCCAGAGATGAAGATGACGATACGTGGTAAGCTGTTCATATTTCCCTCTGCAAAACTATCCCAAATGCTAACTTCACTCACCCATTCTTTCGATGAGAGATAAGAGCGCACATATCCCATTGGACCATGCATCAGTCAGCCCAATAGAGGCCGCTGAGAAACTTCGGGCCTTCAAAGAACAGATGCTGAAGCGGAGGACGGTGAGGGAATTCGACACCCGCCCCATCGATCAGGCGCTACTAGATGACATCATCTCCGTGGCAGGTTCGGCTCCCTCGGGAGCTAACAAGCAACCCTGGACCTTCTGTCTGGTCCAAGACCCTTCACTCAAGTCTCAGATCAGAGAAGCGGCTGAGAAAGAGGAATTCGAGAATTACCATGGCCGCATGGGCGAGCGTTGGATGAATGATCTGAAGGAATTCGGGACGGATCATATCAAGGAATTCTTAAAAGAAGCCCCATGCCTTATCGTGGTCTTCAAACGCATCTACGAGGTCGATGAAGCAGAAGGAAAGCAGAACAATTACTATGTCAATGAATCGGTAGCAATAGCGGTGGGGATGCTTTTAACGGCCATTCATCTCGCTGGATTGGTCGCTGTGACCCATACTCCGAGCCCTATGAATTTCTTGGCCAAGGTTCTTGAACGACCTGAAAATGAACGTGCTTTTCTTCTTATTCCTGTCGGATATCCAAAAGAAAGTACCTTGGTCCCTGACATAAAGAAGAAGCCCTTGGACGAAATACGGATCGCCTATTGAACACGAATGTTGTTAAATAGGCTTAATCTTCATTTCTTTGCGCCTTCAAAAAATACTTTAAACCAAATAGAATGTCTGAAGTACAATCAAAAGTAACAGCTATAATCGTTGATAAGCTAGGAGTAGACGAGGCAGAAGTGACTAGCGAGGCTAGCTTCACCAATGACCTTGGAGCGGATTCATTGGATACCGTAGAGCTTATCATGGAGTTCGAGCGTGAATTCAATATTTCTATACCAGATGACCAAGCGGAGAAGATCGGCACCGTAGGTCAGGCGGTCGACTACATTGAGAAGAACGTTGGCTGATGCCAATCAGGGAGCTTAAACGAGTTGTTGTTACCGGATTGGGGGCTTTGACCCCCATCGGTAATACGGCAAAGGACTATTGGCGTGCCTTATGCGAGGGCGTCAGTGGTGCTGCTCCTATCACGCATTTCGATGCGAGTAAATTCAAAACCCAGTTCGCTTGTGAGGTAAAGGACTTCGATGTCTTGGACTTCATAGACCGCAAAGAGGCCAGGAAGATGGATGGTTTCTCCCAGTATGCCATGGTGGCTGCGGAGGAAGCAGTTAAGGATTCAGGCCTGTTGGAGACCGCCTTCAACCCTGATAGAGTGGGAGTTGTCCTAGGGTCTGGCATTGGCGGACTTTTGACCTTTCAAGAGCAAGTACTAGAGTTCGGGGCCGGTGACGGTACCCCGCGATTCAATCCCTTTTTCATTCCGAAGATGATTGTGGACATCGCTCCAGGGCATGTCTCCATGAAATACGGCTTCAGGGGCCCTAATTATAGCACTGTCTCTGCCTGTGCTTCAGCTACGAATGCCCTTATAGATTCTTACAACTTGATCCGTTTGGGCAAAGCGGATGTTATCGTTTCAGGAGGCTCGGAGGCTGGAGTGAATGAATCGGGAGTAGGTGGGTTCAATGCCCTCCATGCCCTTTCTCAGCGCAACGAGAGCCCCGCCACTGCGTCAAGGCCTTTTGATAAGGAACGTGACGGATTCGTCCTTGGTGAGGGAGCGGCTTGTATCATCCTTGAGGAATATGAACATGCCAAGGCCAGAGGAGCCAAGATCTATGCGGAGGTAGCAGGTGGCGGCCTTTCAGCAGATGCCTATCACCTCACAGCACCTCATCCGGAAGGATTGGGGGCCTTGAGTGTCATGAGAGCCGTACTCGAGGATGCCGAGATGAAACCTGAGGACATCGACTATATCAACGTACACGGGACCTCTACACCTCTCGGAGATGTGGCCGAGAGCAAGGCCATCGTCAAAGTCTTCGGTGAGCATGCTTACAAGTTGAACATCTCCTCTACCAAGAGCATGACGGGTCACCTCCTTGGAGCTGCAGGGGCCATTGAAGGTCTCGCTGCGATCATGTCGGTCAAGGAGGATATCGTGCCACCGACCATCAACTTCAGCACGCCTGATCCTGAGATCGATCAGAAGCTGAACTTCACGTTCAACAAGGCTCAGAAACGCACTGTCAATGCGGCCTTGAGCAACACCTTCGGTTTTGGGGGTCACAATGCCTCCATCGTCTTCAAGAAGGCTGAATAAACATGGCCTTGGCCTTTTTTCAGAGATTCTTTCGCACACCAGTGGTGACAGGGAACATCGCGTTCCTCCAAGAGACCTTTGACATCAAGATTGGCAATAGTGTCCTTTTCGACAAGGCCCTTATCCATCGCTCCGCGGCTTTGGAGCTGGACAATGAGCGTTTGGAATTGCTTGGGGATGCCGTACTTGACCTCTGTGTGGCCCATTACCTCCATGACCGATATCCTCACCTGAAAGAAGGGGCATTGACGAAACTCAAATCCAAACTGGTCAGCCGTGAACGCGTGCAGACCCTGGCCATAGAGATGGGCCTGGCCGAGCACCTTCAGCTAGTGAAACAGAAGGACCTCAATCCTGAACTCATCATCGGGAATGTCTTTGAGGCCATTTGGGGGGCCATGTACTTGGACCAAGGCTTCGAATGCACCAAGGATAGGGTCATCAGGATCCTCACGGCCAAAATAGATACCGACCTGCTGCTAGAGGACCTTTTGGACGCAAAGAGCAAGCTCTTGGAGTTAGCACAAAAACAACGCTGGGACATTCGCCTCCACGTCATCGAACAGCCCAGAACCAGCTCCTATAGATTCAAGGCTGAAGTGAGATATGGCTCTGACCTTGTGGGAATAGGCCATGGCAACTCGAAGAAGCAAGCTGAGAAGGAAGCCTCTATAGAAGCGCTACACGTCCTGCAAGGAGCATAATTAGGATAGTGTCATCCTAACACCAGCCTAAAGATTACTTTTGACCCTGATATGACCACTCTGAAACTGGTAGTCGATGAACAGGAAGCGATAGATCTTATTGCTTTGCGGAGCAATGAACCAGCCTATAAGGTGGCCTGGTACATCAACAAGAAACTGGGGCTGGACCTTTTGAAGCTTGATGAATATAATCCTGGCACCGAGGATTCACAAGTCAGCTTACCCGACCTTTTCCAGACCTCCAGTCAAACACCGACTTTCGAAGTCTTTGGGTTGGAGGAAGAGGAGCAGGACCTGGAGGGACAAGTGTTCGTTCTAGTGACCAATAATGACCAAGGAGCCGTGCTTTTCTCTGAGGCCAAAGGATTCGACATGGTCATCTTCAATTCACTGCGTGAGGTGGACGGGGATGACCTTATACAGATATTGACCGATATGGAAGGTATGTTGACACTTCAACAGATCAAATGCACTTCCTATTCGAAATTGATAAACCCTTTCAATTACTTCGATACGTGAGACCGATAAGAAAAAAGACCAAGATCGTAGCGACCATAGGTCCTGCGACATCCAGCCTAGAGAACCTGAAAGCCCTTGCCATGGCCGGCATGGATGTGGTGAGGGTGAACTTCTCCCATGGAGAATATGATAAGCATCTGGAAGTGGTCCAAAGGGTGCGTCAGATGAATGAGGAGCTGGGCCTTCATATCGCGATCCTAGGAGACCTCCAAGGCCCTAAGTTGCGAGTCGGGGATATTCCAGAAGGCTCCATCGAGTTGGAAGATGGCTCTGAGGTGGTCTTCTGCACGGAAGCCGGAGTGAAGGACACCATAGAGATGAGGTATGATTCATTTGCAGCGGACGTGAAACCTGGTGAGATGTTCCTCATCGATGATGGGAAGCTGAAGTTGGAAGTGGTGTCAACAGATGGTAAGACCAAGGTGAAGGCCAAGGTCATCCACGGTGGTGCGCTCAGTAGCCGCAAGGGACTGAATCTCCCTGCTACTAAGATCTCTCAACCTTCCATGACGGATAAGGACCGACAGGATCTGGACTTCGCCATAGAGCATGATTTCGATTGGATCGCCCTCTCCTTTGTCAGGACTGCAAGGGACATCATAGAACTCAAGCATATCATCCGGGATAAGAAAGGCCGTTCCAGGGTCATTGCCAAGATAGAGAAGCCTGAAGCCGTAAGGAACATCGATGAGATCATCGAGGAATCAGACGGTCTTATGGTGGCCCGTGGCGACCTGGGTGTGGAGACGCCCATGGAAAGCGTTCCCTTGATACAGAAGATGATCATCAACAAATGCCGTCAGTGGGGAAGGCCGGTCATAGTGGCCACTCAGATGATGGAAAGCATGATCACCAACTTCCAGCCTACCCGTGCTGAGGTGAATGACGTGGCCAATGCTGTATTGGATGGAACGGATGCCGTGATGTTGAGTGCTGAGACCTCTGTAGGGAAATACCCCATCGATGTGGTGAAGAAGATGACACGCATCATCCAACATATGGAAGACAGTGATATCCTTTATAGCAACAGCCAGGAGATGCTCAATGTAGAAGATGAGCGCAGGGTCAGCGATGCCATTTGCGAGGCCTCGACACAACTGGCCAATTCGGCTGGAGCCAAGGCCATTGTCACTATGACGCATTCGGGCTATACGGCCATGAAGATCAGCAGCTATCGCCCTAAAGCCGATATCTATGCCTTCACAAGCAATCCTTCCCTGTTGGCCAAGCTTAGCTTGGTGTGGGGTGTATGGGGGTTCTTCTATGACAAGATGGTCAGTACCGACCACACCATTGCAGATATCAAATACCTGCTCAAGCAGGATGGAGTGGTGAAAGACGGAGACTTGCTCATCAATATCGCCAGTATGCCTATCTCAGAGCAGGGCATGACCAATATGCTCAAGTTGAGCAAGGTCTGACGAGGGAAAGGCTTAGAAGGTCTTGAACTGGCTGAGGAAACGCATGTCATTCTCAAAGAACATACGGATATCCGGCACTTGGTAGCGTAGCATCGCGATGCGCTCTATGCCCATTCCGAAGGCGAAGCCTGTGTAGATTCCAGAGTCGATATTGCAGTTCTCCAGAACCTGGGGATCCACCATTCCACAGCCCATGATCTCCAGCCATCCGGTGCCTTTGGTGATGCGGTGATCAGTCTCCGTCTCCAAGCCCCAATAGACATCCACTTCAGCACTGGGCTCAGTGAACGGGAAATAAGAGGGGCGTAGGCGGATATCCGCCTTTTCCCCAAAGAATTCTTTGGCGAAATAGAGCAAGGTCTGTTTCAAGTCTGCGAAAGAGACCCCTTTATCGATATAGAGTCCTTCGATCTGATGGAACATGCAGTGAGAACGGGATGAGATGGCTTCATTCCTGAAGACACGGCCTGGGGAGATCGTGCGTATGGGTGGCTTAGTGCCTTCCATCACGCGCACTTGAACGGAGGAAGTATGGGTGCGCAGGGCATGATCCTCATCCACGAAGAAGGTATCCTGCATGTCACGGGCAGGATGCTCTGGGGGAAAGTTGAGTGCACTGAAGTTATGCCAGTCGTCCTCGATCTCAGGCCCTTCGCTCAAGGTGAACCCGATGCGTGAGAAGATGTCCACGATTTCTTCCTTTACCAAGGTGATAGGATGCAAACTTCCTAGCTCAGGTCCGCTGCCTGGGCGGGTAAGATCCTTGGTAGAAGTAGACTCTGCAGCATCGATAGTAGACCATGAGCTGATCTTCTCCTCTACCAGCATGCGCAACGAATTGATGGATTGCCCCACCTCCTTCTTCATCTCATTGGGCACCGACTTCAGCTCTTCATAGAGGCCTTTCAGATGACCTTTCTTTCCAGAATAGGCTATACGGAAGGATTCCCCCCCGCCTGCAGGGACCTTGGTCAGTTCCTTCAATTCCTTCTCCAATGCCTCTATGCGTTCCTTCAATTCCATTCTTCCAATCCAATGCTGGAAGGTTTTTATAGCCCTCGCTGGGCGTTCAGACCTTCCTGAGTAATGTGCGATTGATTACTTTCGCCTTTTGTAAGTTTCGGCTTACGAAGGTAAAACTATCGGCACATGCACATGAGAAAAGCCTTTGGCATTCTGTTCGTTCTGATCGCTCTGACCTCCTGTAAGAAGGAAGAGCCCACGACCGCCCTTATCACAGTGACCACTGTGGATGGAGTTGCGGTGGAGCAAGCCCTGGTCAGGCTTTATCCTGAGCCGACAGCAGAAGGAGGGACCCAAGGCGAGCTCATCGATGACGTGGAGCAGTTCACCAATGCTGCTGGACAAGCCACTTTCGATTTCTCAGAGTACTACGAACTCGGTCAAGCGGGATTTGCCGTTCTTAACATAGAGGTCACCAAGGACACCCTGAGTGCTGAAGGCATCATCAAGATCGATCCTGAGGTCACTAACATGGAAACAGTCATCGTCCAGTAGGACATTCCTTTCACTTCTTCCTTTCGTGCTATTTCATAACAGCAGGCTTATCTGGTCAAAGCACCAGTACAAACACCTATGTGCTCCATCCGCATGATTTAAATCCCCAAGAGAACCGAGCTTCAAAAACGGTCTAGTTGGAGTTTTCCCCTACGCCTATCCTGCTCATTGACATCCGTTTATCGTAACCAATTCTCCGCCAGTGACGTAGAACATGGCAACGATTAAACACTAGACTACATTCTAATGCGCGGATTGAAGCTCATCATCGCTTTGCTTTCATGGCTCTTCTTCCTTCCTTTATCCGGACAGGATCTATGGAACAAGGTCATCATCACTGGCTCAGAGGACCAAGCCTATTCCACGGCTGCATCGGATTTCGATAACTCGGTGGTAGTCGCAGGAATGGTTTCCTCCAATGAAGCATACCCATCGCCTATACGTCCATATTCTGGTGGGGCATCGGATGGGTTCGTGGCCAAATATGATGATACAGGAAATCTCCTTTGGGCCACATACATTGGAACAGATAAAGAAGATGCTTGTGGGGATGTGGTCGTGGATGAAATGGGCAACATCTATATCACAGGCTATGTGGAGGATTTCAGTATTCTAGAGGAACCTGATCTGACTGGAGACGGTTCTGGATTTGGGAATATGAATGACGCCTTTGTTTGTAAACTCTCTCCGACAGGGGTGATCCAGTGGTTCGAAATATTCGGAGGTATTCAGGAAGACTCGGGCGTGAAACTCTCCTATTTCAGAGGGAAGGTCTACATGGTGATGAACTCTAAATTCAGTGGGGTATTAATCGATGGATCATCGCCAACGGGGAGTGTCGCCCTGGGAAATCATAGACACTATATTTTAATGGCCATAGATGCCGAGACTGGCTCACGTGACTGGTTCTGGTTCATAGGTTCGGAGGCCAATGACTACGCAAGTGGAAAATTCCTTTATCCACAGCAGCAGATGAACAGGATAGACCTGGAGGTGGATGGCTCAGGGATCTATGTAGGGGCCATTCTATTCGGACAAGATGCACATATGTCTTCGAATGAAGGAGTGGTCGTTTCAGAACCCAATATCTCAGTCGATACGGCTTCAGACCCCTTCATCATCAAATTCGACCATAAAGGGCAACATCTTTTCACCGTGCCGTTCACTAATTCGCTCAACGACCACTTTTATCTCAAGATAGCTTTGGATTGCGATAGGGTCTATGCCACTGTGAATACGGATTATGCATCTTTTGGTAGTGACTATGACATTTGGTTGTTCTCCATGGCCAAATCGGATGGGACCGTTCAGTTCAATGAACAATACAGCACCAACTTCTTCTCAAGTGATGATGCAATCATCTATGACTTGGAGAGTGAAGGAAAGGGGCGCTTGCTGGCTGTTGGGACCATGAGGCAAACGCTCTCCTATACACAGACTTCCGGTTTCTCGGGGTCCATTTCTTCATCAGGCTATAATTTCTTTCTATTGAATATCAGAGCTTCTGATGGGAGGATCATCAGCAGCCATGAAGGTGGAGGAACGGGGGATGACGCCTATCACGGGATATCAGTCTCTGATAATTCCACGGTCTCCGTGGTAGGTCTGGGAAGGCAGGGAGATGAAATTACCGGGGCGAACACAGGGAATCTAGGGTCTTTGAACAGTTCTACCAATATACTCATCAGAGC
>JAQCAN010000047.1 GCA_027621335.1 Bacteroidota bacterium | reverse complement strand
CCATGGGTTCCATGGCACGCACTCATCATGACTAAAGGCCCCGTGGCCTTTTGACTTGAAGAGGTTCAATAGTATGGAAGATGGTGTCTCAGCGCCCAAGGCATCAAAGAAAGCTGGGGCTTCCGCACCCAATTGAGCGTTCATACGCTCTACAAAAGGAATTGGAAATATTGGATTCCTCAGGCTCAATACGAGCGAATCTTGAATTCTGTGCGTCTGTTCAACGCATGCTCATCTTCGGAACAGCTCACTCCATCCTTACAGTAGTTCAGTAAGGATTCCTCCCCTCGACCTACGGCTACGATACGCTTCGGATCCACACCATTTCCTACGATATAGGTCAACGCGGCCTTGGCCCTCTTGTTGGACAAGTCGGTGTTATATCGGGCAATGCCTCTTGAATCCGTGTGTGAACTCAACTCGATCTCTAACTCCTGGTTGTTCTTGAGGATCTCCACCAGTTTGTTCAAGGCTTGTTTGGACTGGTCATTCAATTCCCAACTGTTGTAATCATAGAAGATGTCAGGCAGCTGGATAGCCGCGTCCTTTTCTATCGTGATGAGCTCCATATCCTCATTGTAAAGGGAAATGAAATTACCCTCCTCATAGGGCCTCTCATAGAAGAATCGTCCTGTCTCATCTTTCTCAAGGATCTTTACAATGGCTCCTTGCTCATCGAGGATGGCCATTTTCAAGGGCTTATCCTCATCAGCCACATTGAAGTGGTATGTCTCCTGCGGAATCACATTATGGAAACTGAAATAGCCCTCATCATTGGTCCTTTCCTGCTTGCTGATGATCCCCTTATCGGTCAGCATGAACACGTCCACTCCCTCTTTCATGTCCCCAGGTTCTTCTCGGAAGACTATGGCCTTCATTGTAAAGGAGAAAAGGGTGTTATCCTCTACCTTCAGATAGTCGATGAAATAGTCATCCACTGCGAGCAGTTCGAAATTGAAGTTCCCATTCTCATCCGCCACCAACTTCTTGGATTTACGACCATTGGAATCAGTCAAGAAGAGGTTGGCGTTCTGGACTTCTTCTTCCTCTAGTTTGTCCATCCTGATCTGATAGTTCCCTCCGTCCGGATCCCTGTTGAAGTAGAAGACTCCATTCAGATCGGTGAAGGCCTGTTCGATGATCTGTCCTTCTTTGTTCAAGAGGACCATCTTCACTTTCTGTTGCGGAATGCCCTCAATTTCCAAGATCCCCGAGATGAGCTTGGGATCTGGAATGACCTTGATCCTCTCATAGCGATAGATGTCATCCCCACCTTCTCCGCCAGGGCGGTTAGACGAAAAATATCCAGATGACTCATCAAGTTTGAAATAGCCAAAGTCATCAAAGGGCGTGTTGATCGGCCGGTAAAGGTTACGGATGTCCTCATGGTGCATGTCATCTGTGACCACATAAATGTCCAATCCTCCATACCCTGGATGGCCATTGGATGAGAAATACAGTTGCCCATCGATCAACCTGGGAAAGACCTCATTACCAGCCGTGTTGACCACATCCCCCAAATTGATGGGGGCACTCCAACCCATATTGGTCCTGACACAGTAGTAAAGGTCCATACCCCCATAACCACCGGGAAGGTCTGAGGAGAAGATGATTCGCTGTCCGTCAGGGCTGAAAGTGGGGTGAGCCGCATTATAGTCCCCTTTGAAGAAGACTACATGCTCCGCATTATATGCGTCTGGGTCGTCTTTGTCTGTCTTGCGGATCTGAAGCTGGTTCATCCCTGGACTCAGCTCAGCTGAGAAGGTGAAATAGAATCCATCTGTGGTGTACTCGAAAGGCCCCACATTGAACCGCCCCTTGAACTTTCCATTGTTGAAGGGCTGATGGTCCATCTGGTCGCCTGCTGCTTCGAACAATGAGGTGTATTCCTTCTTCGATCGGTCATATTCTTCCTTTGTACTTCCTTCCTTCTGCTGGGAGGAGCAGAAGATACGCCTTCCTTCGATGACATAGAGCGAGAATTCATTGAGTTCGGTATTGAAACCATCCAACTTGGTGACATCATAACTTGCCTGACGCCCTTCCCAGTCCTTCAATATGGCCGCCCTCCGTCCGATATCATAGAGAGCGTCCGGATCGAAATCCAGATCAGAATACTCCTCGAGCATGTAATATGCGGTATTGAATTCTCCGTTATAGATCAGGGCTTGACACAGAGCCAAAATGATGTCGGGATCTTCTCGCTTGTCTAAAAAAGTGCGTTGTGCCAAGTCGAGCGCATCCTGGAAAAGACCTACTTTGAGCATGCTCTCGCACATCAACCTGACGTCCTTTGAACTCAGCCCTTCCCTGTAATTACGCGTATAGAAATCAAGAACCTCATGGTACTCTTCTGCCTCAAAAAGAGCCAAGGCTTTCTTTTCCTGAGCATGGCCTGTCAGGATTCCACCTAGGAGGATGCTGAAGATCAGGAATGAGTGGACTATGCTACGCTTCATCGAGACATTTTAAGCTATCCAACAGCCCTTGATGCATTCATCAATGGTAGGATTCACTTCACTGTTAGCTGATGGGAAATTAGCTCAAGCTTCCGTGTGCATGGTGTTGAAGCAGAAGCTATGTGCACACCAGTCTGTTGATTAAGGACACCGTGAATCCAATGAGACCTCAGCATTCAAAACGGCACGGCCCATGAATGCCTCGATGAACTCCTTTGACAAGGTTGGACAGGTGAGAACGGCTCTGGATCCGAAGCCTCCAAAGTGCCATACCCCTTTGTGCTCCTTGCTCTCTCCAATCAATGGTCTCCGGTCTTTCACAGCAGGTCTCACCCCTGCTCGCTCAGTCAGGACCGTATACGAGAGGTCACATAATTCGGTCAATTGGGTCTTGAGTTTGTAAATCTCATTCTGCTCGACCTCTTCATTGAAATCACTCCAACTGTAGGTGCTTCCTACGCGATAGGTATCATCGCCCAAAGGGAGGACAAAGACGGACGCTTGGATGACCTTATCCAAAGCCACACCAGGCCAATGGATGTCCATGGTATGTCCTTTGGCCGGAGTGAACGGCAAGTCGGGGAAGAAGGTCTTATCATCCATGGATTTGTATCCTGTGCAAAGGACGATTCGGCTGAATGTTCTCTCCTTCCATGACCACTCCCCCTCCTTTTGCACCACATCCTCAGGAGCAAATTCAGCTTTTTGGAATTCCTCCTTGGCGATGAAAGAGTCTAAGGCGGCCTCCAAGAAGGCGGCCACATCCAGCCATCCCCCTTTGACTTTGCAGGTGTCGAAAGGCAGGTCGAAGGTGGCGGGGAATCTTTTGGCAGAGACATAGCCATCAACGAACGAACCGACTTCAGGAAGACCTCTTAAAGCCGCCCAGTTATTGTACTCCTCCGTGTCATGGATGCGCCTGTGGAGACCATCTGAATGCAGAAAAGAAGTCCCGAAATCCATTTCACATTGGCGAAAGAATGCCTCACAGGTGTGAAAGAAATCAAGTGCGCGCCATGTCAACCGCCCGCGCTTGAGGATAAGTGGATTATAGAGGCCAGCCGCAACAAGAGATGAAGAGGTCCTATGCCCATCATCTACGATGAGGAAAGGGAGATCCAGCTTTCGGAGATTCAAAGCGAGGATGGTGCCCGCCAGGCCTTGACCGACAATGAGGATGGGCTTCACTCCTTCACTTTGTCATCAGGGTGTCCCATGTAGGTCTCAAGCTCTAGATCAGGGTCTGAAATGGGGTCTTGAAGCCCTCTGTTCCTGCCTGCACTGATCAACGCGGAGGTCATGATGAGACTAGTAGCAATAATGGCAAAGAGAAGGATGCCTGAATCGAAATCATCCGAGAGGAATTCTTCAGGGATACTGAAGAACAGCAAGACGGTGATCAATCCTCTAGGTGTGATATAGAGCAAGGGGGTCATCCCTTCCCTTTTGAACCAATACAACGTGGCGTATCGGATGAGATAGGTCGCCCCGATGACACAAAGACTCACGAGCAGGACCTTGATGCTGAGCAAGCTGGACAAGGTGATGGTGAGTCCGAAAATGACGAAGAAGAACGTTCTCAGTACGAAAGCCGACTCCAAGGTGATAATGTGGAAATCGCGCAATAAGGGTTTGAGGTTATCCACTTTGATCAATCCACTCAACTTTCCTCTGAAGAATAATTCAGGGTTGTTCAGCATAAGGCCGAAGGTGAGGATGAGCACAAGGCTGGAGAAATGCGCCAACTTCCCAATGGCGTAAAGCAGCATAAGGATAGCGATGACCAAGAAAAGTTTCACATGTGTGGTGATCTGCTGGAAGACCCATACCAGAGCTCCGCTTATGAGAATGGACAGCAGCACCGTGAAGAAGATGTTCACGCCCACATTGGTTGCAATGACTCCAGCAGTCTCTCCATCTGAATTTCCCAACATGAAGTAGAAGACCATGATGCCCAAGATGTCTGAGAACGTACTCTCATAGATCATGAACTCCCTGTTCTCACGTATGAGGTTGGTCACGCTTGGTATCACTATGGCGCTGCTCATGATAGACAGGGGAAGCGCATAGAGAAAGGCTTGGAACATGTCTATGAACAGGAGATACTCCAGTATGAGGGCCACAGCAGTGGAAGTCATTCCGAGGGATAGCAGGGCCACCATGAAGGAGCGCCAGATCACTGGCCACTTCTCTTTGGACAGCTCGAGGTCCAATGCCGCCTCCAATACGATCAAGATGAGCCCCATTGTGCCAATGACAGGTAGGATGTCATAGCGGTCAATGGCTGAGAGCGAGGCACCATAACCAAAGAAGTCCAAAGCGGTCTTGATGACGATGCCCAAGATGAGGAGCATGATGACACTGGGCACATTGGTCCTGCTTGAGATCACATTGAAGAAATGCGATAACACAATGATGACCGATAATGCTATGACGATGTAGTAATCCATAAGCCCTAATAGTCCTCCTGATCACCTACTTGAGCGGGCTTTGGTTTAGCTGTCGAGGGATGCATCACGGCATCCACCCGCTTCACAAGTTCGGCTGAGGACGTGACAAAGATATCATTGAACAAGACCTGGGTATTGACGTCTTCCTCTTCCATCTGTCCTTCCAATTTTCCTCCCGCCAGGGTGTGCGCGTCCTTGTCCACCAAAGCGTAGTGGATGCGATAGAGGTAAGGTGCAGTAAGCTCTGGTGTCCTTCTAAGGTTTCTTCGCAGCTCCACTTGGGTAATGACAAGCATATAGGTGAATCCTGTTTGGGAATAGAGGTATTCCAACATGACAGGGTCCATGCCTCGCACGGCCATATAACGATCCTCCACAATCTCATCCCTTCTCAGCTGACCATTCTCCACTTTCACTTCAGCGCCTTGTACTTCGTATTCCTTTTTTCGTTTGGTCCATTTGAAGCCTCCGTTCTCTTTCTCTTCATCCTCTTCCAAGAAGGTATAGGCCACATCCAGACCATTGTAGAAGAACTCCAGCCGATCCACCTTCCCTAGGTCGGTGAAGAGCATGTCATAGGTGTCCATGGAGTCAGAGAACGCCTCAGTGATGCGCCTATTCAATGCAGCCCTGACGCGCTCCCTCATGGCTTTCACATCCTCAGGGTTGGTGAGTTTACGGTCCAGTTCCGAGAGGAGGTAATGAGGGTGTACAGGAGCGATAAGGAGCCTGGGGTCCTCAAGGTTCTCCGTCACATCCAAAGGCGAACGGGTGAAATCTTGGGCCATAAGCCCCATGGGGACAAATAGAAGGAGGAAAAGGCAAATGCGCATGGTATGAAAATAGGCTCAATTTGCACGCAAGACCTTTATTGGATGTGTAATTTTCAACGCGTGGATGGCATGCCTATGTTAACAAGCAGCCCTTGGAAAACGAAGAACCCAATCGGTCTAGATCAAAAGAACTTCTTCATCACATCATTCCCATTGGCATAGAGCAGCAGCGCAATAAGGATGAAGAATCCGACCAGCTGCGCATACTCCAAGAACTTCTGATTCGGCTGACGACCTGTGACCATCTCATAGAGGAGGAACATGACATGGCCACCGTCCAAAGCTGGAATAGGCAAAAGGTTCATAAAGGCCAAGATGATGGAAAGCAAGGCGGTCATGTTCCAGAAGACCTCCCAATCCCATGTGGGCGGGAATAGGCTTCCTATGGACAAGAATCCTCCCAGGCCCTTATAGGCGCCTGTTTCCGGGTTCAGTATCAAGCTGAACTGACGCACATATCCACTGAGCTTATCCATGGTCTTGGTCCATCCCGCGGGCCATGACTCGAGGAAGGAATAGCTTCTCACGTCAAAGTCGTACAGCCCCGTGCGTTCCATGTCGTCATAGGAGATAATGAGGGTACTCACCCCAAGCTGGCCCCTGTCATTCACCTTAGCGATGATTTCCATCTTACGATCGTCCCTTTCAACAAGCACTGGAACCTCTTGCCCTGCATACCCACTGAGAATGGGTTTCACCTGATCATAATACTTGATCTCATCCCCACCTATGGTGAGCACTTTGTCCTTAGGAAGGAATACTCCGCTATTTGCCGAGGTATCCGGAATCTCATTGATGACAAAAGGAATGCGCGGATAGAAGAACATGCCGCTGTACTTCTTCTCTGACAGTTCACCCACCACGTCAGAAGGTATCTCTATAGCGACTTCCTGTCCTTCACGATTCACCACTACTTCTCCTCCATAAATGATTTCCTCAGTCAATGCGTTGAAGGGGCCGACTTTTTCTCCTCTTACGGTCTGAATGCGGTCTCCATTCTGGAAGCCCAGTTTCTCGGCCAAAGGACTCATCACCCAGACACCATCCACGACTTTGTCATTCTGTAAAGCCTGTTCTCCGTAAGCAAAGAGGATCATGGAGTAGATGATGATACCGAGGATCATATTCACCGTCACCCCTCCCAGCATGATGATGAGGCGTTGCCATGCGGGTTTGGAGCGGAATTCCCAAGGCTGCGCAGGTTGCGCCATCTGCTCGGTATCCATGCTCTCATCTATCATCCCTGAAATCTTCACATATCCTCCCAATGGGATCCAGCCGATGCCCCACTCTGTGTCACCGATCTTCTTCTTGAATAAGGAGAACTTGTAGTCAAAGAAGAGATAGAACTTCTCCACTCGTGTATCAAAGAGCCGAGCAGGAATGAAGTGCCCGAACTCATGCAGGATGATGAGTAGGGAAAGGCTGAGCAGGAATTGACTGGCTTGGATGAAAATGTCCATCTAATCTGATTAAGCGGGTAAAAGTAAGAGGATTGCCTGATTCAAGGAGATAAACGGGATTGTTGCTTGATGGACTCCTTGAGTTCCTGCGCTGCTGCTTCCTCACTGTCAACGGAGAGGAAGACCCCACGTCCCGAAACGGCTAAGGTTCCCATCTGTTTCTCGGCCCATTTGTTCGCTGAGATGGCGATAACACTCAGTTTGATGTCCTTTTCGGCCTGTTGGGAAGCCATGGCATTCACCTTTTCATAGCCCTTTGATAAAGCCCCATCGGTGATAAGGTACACTTGATTGTTCCCTGATTCGATGAAGTACCGTTTTGAAATTGCATAGGCCTTTTTCAGTCCCGCCTCGCCTGCGGTGAGTCCTTCAGCCCGCAAGTTCTTTATGAGGTCGTCCAGCTCTTCCTTGTCGGCTCCACTGATGCCAGACTGCAATACTTCGGTGCGGCTCGCATAGGTGATGAGGCTTACTCGGTCATCAGGGCGGAGCATCTGTACCAACTCTGAAAGCGCTGTTCTGAGCACCTCCATCTTATGTCCTTGTCTCATGGATGTGGACACATCGATGAGGAAGGTGATGTTGTTCAAGCGATAAAGCGAGGCATCGAACTCTGAAAGCACTGGCGATTCTGCCGACAAGTGTTCTTCCACCGCATCTTCTGATACCGCTATAGTCTCTTCTTCTGGCTTCTTTTCTTCTTTGATCTGTGATACTGGCTCTGAAAGGTCCACCCCCGAACCTGGCCTGCGTGAGACCATGCTTCCCGCCCCTTTCATCAGCTCGATGATAAAGCTGTTCTGATGGCGGTTGATATATGTCTCCAAGTGGTAACTGGCATACCCCGCTGCCATTACATCCATGTCGTAATAGTCGATGTCCGGTTGTACCTCGGCTTCTCCCTCTTTATCTGAATTCAAGGTCCATTGCTTTCCCTTCCTGCCTCTGATAATGATCTCAGCTCCCTGAACAGGAGCCTTCGACAGCCGGTCTACGACCTTGAATCCGGCTGACCAGCTGTTGGAGGCGGTGCTCCCCTTCTCAAAATCAGGACATGGCGTGTGGTCGCTGAGGTCCACATGTCTGATGTTCGCCTTGACCGTATAGGTGAAGGTGCGATCGGCAAAAAGCAATTGGATTTCCTCATGGTATGGACCTTTATCCGTAGGATTCAGCTTCATTCGTATGAACAAGGTGTCGGAAGGAGAAACGCTCTTAGAAGAGAGCCTGACATCCAGCGTACTCGGGCTCTCCCACCTAAGCAAGGTCCATATGTCATCGTTCTCATTGACCAGATAGGTGTCCACCAAGCGGTTATGGAACCGGTCCACGAATCCTAGGTCCACTGAGGCTTCAGTTAGCTGGCCCTTAGATAAAAAAGGGGAAGTAGTCAATGCTAGAAAAAGGAAAATAGGAAACCTCATCTCGAGCAAAGAACTCAAAAAAGAGGCCAATCGTATTGGAAAACTCAGAACTTGATGCCTATGCCGAGCATGGTATTGAATGAATAGGGCCGTTGGTCCAAGCCCGTTTCTTCCTTGTAAAGGGACTCTTGGAAAAAGGTTCCCCTTTCTTGCAGAAGGATATCCAAACGGTCATTGAAAGCATATCGGATACCTAACTCTGCATTGAGCGCCCATGCCTGCTCACTGAAGGGGCTTTCAGGACCCTTGTTGCTGTGCGTCACAGGTTGTAAAGACCCCAGATCCACCCATGAAGATGACCCTTCCTTCAAGAAATTATACTGGACTCCTGCTCCGGCATTCAAGTCGAAATCCCCCTTGGACCAAAGAAGATAATCCACCTCCAAGGGCACACTGAGATAGTTATAGTGATTCGTGAATGCATGAGTCGCAGAATTCACTGTGTACTCATAGCGCTCCCCAGTGTTGAGCCAGAAAAGCCCTGTGGATATCCCCATACGGTCGGAAACAGTTCTCCTGAACATCACTGCGTAGCTTGTGCTCAAGAGCATTCGATCATGGTCGTTCCTGTGGGACTGAAGCTCAGGGCTGGATTCTGAGGTGAATGTTCTGTAATTCACCGAGGGACCTAGCAAGATGTCCAATGACCATTTCTTTGACAAACTTGAGACCAAGAGCTGTTCCACGGCTTGTTGTCCAGCCTCTGACATCCCCCCATAGGATGACGTATCTATTGCCGTTCCCTCTTCTATGGGACCACCCGATGAAGTTTCTAATTCCTGCCCAGAACTTACGGACTCAGTCGACACAACTGAAATCATGATGTCCACCGGTTCATCCACTTCATGAAGCTCTCCAATAGTTCCAGAGGCTCCTTGTTCCACTACGATCATGGTCCCATCAACCCTGACGTTTTCAATCGGCTCCATAGGCTCCTGCTTTACGTTCTTCTCTGTCGCAAAAACTGACTGGAGGTTTGAGGCCTCATCGCTCATTATGATGTCTTCCTCTTCAACGATGGCTGCTAAGGTTGCATCCTCGCTCATTGCCAAAGAAGCTTGAGAAGGAGCCGCTATTTCTTCCTTGATCGAAGCCCCCTGCAAGGATGTTCCGGTTCGACTAATGGCTGAAGACTGCACCGGAGATTTTGACAATGCTGGAATCGTCTCTTCCGACACAATGAATGCACCTTCGACAGTTACCCGCTCATCGCTTGATTGAGGGTCTGCAGTACTTTCAATCTGTTGACGCACGTGCTGAATCTGTTCTTGGGTTGGGAAGAAGACTTGCACAGGACTGATGGATTTATTGAATTCCAAGGCTACGCCTGTGGCAATAAGGAGGAAGATGACACCAGTCCACCCCAACCTTTGCCATCTGACCTGATCAGAGGCCCCGTCTGCATCCACTCTATCGGAGATCTCATCCCATAGATTTCCTGGCATAGGAGATCTATGTTGAGAGAGCTTTTCCCTCAATGCATCATCAAACCTCTTATCCTCGAATTCGCTCATGACTCCAATAAATCTTTTTCCAGCAGAATCTGCTTCAAGCTAGCCCTCGCTTTAGTCAGTTGGCTCCTTGAGGCGCTTTCTGTGATTCCTAGGATCTTCGAGATTTCCTTGTGGTTATACCCGTCCATGACGTGCAGATTGAGAACAACTCTTGGCCCGGTAGGAAGAAGGGAAAAAGCTTTGATTATGTCTTCAGCATCCATGGACTCTACGAACCAAGCGGATTGGGATACATTGATATCATCCGCCAATTGCTCAGAACCGACATCTGCTTTGATTCTCTTCTTCTTAAGGGATGTCAAACACATATTGACTACAACTCGTTTCATCCAACCTTCAAAACTCCCATTGAAGGAAAAGGTATGTGCCTTCTTGTAGATCTGCACAAAAGACTCTTGAACCATATCCTCCGCCTCTTCATTACTATCAGTATATCTGCGAGCAATGGTAAAGAAAAGACCTGCATACTCCTCGTATAAACCCTTGAACGCTCTCTTGTCCCCTTTGACCAAAGAAGTTACTAGACTAATGTCCAAATCCCGTGAAGAAACCTCCTTTTCCAAAAGAGTGGTAGCTTCGAGCCGAATTGATATGCTGTCTGTGGCTGACACGAACCCTTAGACGCCCTAGGTGCTCATTTCGCTTCCAAACCAGCAATCCTAATTTGGCTGACTAAAAATAATTTATTGTACCTCTTTGATTTAGAGTATAATAGGACTTTTTTTGAAAGTCACTTAACGCGTAATGGAACTTAAGCGTATATTGAACACATAACCTAAATTTTATTCCATGAAAACACTTCGACTTTTATTTATTTCTATGATCACATCAGCAGTTGCTTTTGCACAGCCTGCCAATGATGATGCTTGCAACGCCATTGCGTTGAATCCTGATGGCACAGTGAATTCCTACACCAATGTAGGTGCAACTGTTCAGGCCGGTGAGGCTGCCATAGCTCCACCACAGACTGGTTGTGCCACCCAAGATGGATGGTGCGGAGCTGAGTCAGGTATCGATGCTTCGGTCTGGTTCACATTCACCGCTATCAACACATCTGCTGAGATCAGCACATGCTATGATGGTGGGAGTGTAGACACTCAGATTGCGGTTTACTCCGCAACGGATTGCACTGACTTCGGCTCTCTCACTTTATTGGGAGCCAACGATGATGGTGCTGGTTGTCCAGGTTTCTCATCCTTATTAGAGGTCAGTGGTCTTGCTATCGGGCAGACCTACTGGATCCTTGTAGATGGCTATAATAGTGAAGAGGGCGAATTCGGTATTAGCGTCTTGCAGTCAGATCCTTCTGCAGCACGAGTACAGGTGATCCACAACTCTCCAGATGACGCTGCCACTGTTGTAGATGTCTACTTGGACGGTGAAATCTTACTAGACGACTTCGCTTTCAGAACAGCTTCGCCATTCGTTGACGCTCCTGCTGGTGTTGAGATCTCTGTTGCTGTTGCTCCAGGAAGCAGCACTAGTGTAGCTGATGCTATCGCCACATTCCCATTCACTTTGGAAGATGGTGAGAAATACATCATCGTAGCTGACGGTATCACAGGACTCAGCTCGACTGTATACAATCCTGCTCCTGCGTTCAACTTGGAAGTTTTCCCGATGGCACGTGAAGAAGCCACTGATCCTGCTAACACCGATGTCCTAGTTCACCATGGTTCGACCGATGCCCCTACTGTAGACGTTGCAGAGGTAGGTGTAGGTGCTGGAATTATCGTGGATGATGCATCATACCCACAGTTTGCCGGTTACCTCGAGTTGCCGACCACCACCTATCAACTTGCTGTTCAGACGGCAGACAATTCAACTACAGTAGCTACTTACCTCGCTCCACTAGTTGGTCTTGAAGGTGAGGCTATCACAGTTCTTGCTTCAGGTTTCTTGACTCCAGCGAACAATGGAGATGGACCTGCATTCGGTCTATGGGTGGCCCTTGCAGATGGAGGTGCATTGATCGAACTTCCTTTGGTTCCAACAAACGACAATCCATGTGATGCTATCGAGCTTCCTACGGATGGCACAGTGGTGAACGCCACAAATGTTGGTGCTGCTGTTGCTGATGGTGAGGCTGCCATAGCTCCACCACAGACTGGTTGTGCCACCCAAGATGGATGGTGCGGAGCTGAGTCAGGTATCGATGCTTCGGTCTGGTTCACATTCACC
>JAQCAN010000046.1 GCA_027621335.1 Bacteroidota bacterium | reverse complement strand
TATTGGAATACTGTGACCCCGCCCTCATCCAGGGCGGGGTTTTTTTGTGCATCGAAGTCAGGTTCTTTTGAGGATATATAGGAGGCTGATCAGATCCGTCAACTGGATTTTCATTGAGGGAGGGCTGAATTCAATAGTGAATGTAATGTGCAAAATAGCAGATGGTTAAATCTTCGACCAACACTCATATACACCCGATGAAACACCTTTATTTGTCGAATTTTCAAAACACCGTTTGGATTTTGTATTAGCTTGCCTCCTGTATACGTGCAGTTCGATTAATAAACAACAAACAATCAATATGAAAATACTTAATTACCTAAGCATTGTGCTCTTTATGAGTGCAGTGGCCTTGCAGAGTCCTGCTCAAGGCAATATGTTCCAGGCGGTTGCGAGCAGCGCAGCCCTGGGGACAAGCTCGACTGATTATCCATTGTTCGATGCATCGACCAAACGATCGGCTGCTGCTGAATTGGATTATGTCACCAAGGGAACGATCCTGAATATGGATACCGAGGTTCTCTCTGATCTGGATACTCCAACTACAGCGAGCTTCACCTTGCAGATCCCTATGGATCGCCAGGAGGATCTCATCATCAATCTGACCCAGGTGAATATTTTCAGCCCTGACTTCATTTTGGAATCAAGTGACGGTGTGGACCGCTCGGATGTGGATCTGGGAGTCCATTACAGAGGAACTGTAGTAGGTGCCCAGAATTCCGTCATCGCCATCAGCATCTTCGCTGACCAGATCAGGGGTGTCATCGTAGCTGATGAGGCCAACTATAACTTGGGCCCTATCTCTATTGGCAGCCATGAATACATCTGCTATAAGTCAGTTGATTTGAGTGATGCCTTGAAGTCAAGCTTGAATTATTCTTGTGGAACTACGGAGGAGGACTCTGATGTTTATACTCAAGACCAACTGAATTATGCTTCAAGAGCTCCAGGTGATGTAACTGACATCTATATAGAAGTAGACAAGACCATCTTTGATACACAAGGAAGTGTTGCAAACGCCACAGCCTATACTACAAGCCTGTTCAATCAGAATGCTGCAATATATGCTGCTGAGAGTGTCGCTAGTCAGGTTTCTCAAATATTTGTATGGTCTACTACTGACCCCTATGATGGCGTGAATGTATGTAGCTCTGATATAAGAGGTAAATACCTCTGTGATTTCCAAGATCAATTTAATGGCTTCAATGGAGATCTAGCTATCTTGCTCTTAGACCTCAACATTGGGGGACTGGCCGCAGGTTTCAACGGAATATGTAATGCAGACCCAGATCAGAGCATGTGTATCTCAGGTCAAGCTGGAACGGGAATCAATACTTTCCCGACTTATTCCTATAACACGTACATCTTTGCCCATGAATTGGGCCATCTGTTCGGTTCGCGTCATACCCATGCCTGTGTATGGAATGGGAATAATACGGCCATAGATGGATGCAGTGGTACAGAGGGTGGTTGTCCTCTGCCACCCGTTCCTGCCTCAGGTGCGGCTACGATAATGAGCTATTGTCAGGCGCAATTGGCTGGAGGGTATATTGCTTCAGCCCCATTCGGACCACAGCCAGGTAATGTGATCAGGAGTGTCATTGCTAATGCAACATGTCTCGGTGGTGCATGCACAACTGGAACAATCATCTACCTTCCGAACAGCACAGCTGACCAGGGACCTGCACTTGTCCTATGTAATACGGATCCAGCTCCAGCAAACTATACAGCCGCTGCTGATCAGTCATGTGCCCAGTCGACCATCGATGCTGACGCATATTGCTTAACAGATTTCTGGGATGGTATTTGTCAAGCAGCCTATGACGCCTGTGCCAATCCTGTGGGATGCCAGACCCCGACCAACCTTGGAGTGCTGCAGATCGGATTCGGAACGGCCACAGCGCGAGTGAATGCCACCTGGACGAATCCAGAGGGGACCACGAGCTGCGAGGTGAGAGGAGGACGTATCAGCCCGGCCTCCTATGCTGCTGGTGAACCTGAATTCGCCAACCCTGCACAGACACAGACCATCACACAGACCAATGGAAGCACAGTGCTGTTCAATATCGTGCTGTTCAACAATCCGAATATCCCATTCACTGTAGGACAGCGCTATGGCTATGACGTGAGGTGCCAGTGTGCGGATGGATCAGGATTCTCAGAATGGGCGAACATCACCCCAGCGTCCACCTTCGTAGTTCCAGCGCCTCCTCCAGGAGTGGAAGCAGATGGCAGCAAGCTGTTGAATGCAGGGATCGATGCGATGAACATCTTCCCGAATCCAGCACAGGATATCTTGAACATCGAGCTCAAGATGTCAGAAGAAGGCTCGGTGGAGATCCTGCTGATGAATGCCCTTGGCCAGACGGTCATGCAGGAGCGTTCCAGTGGGAAGACCACGATGAACCGCTTGGATGTGAGTGACCTGCAAGCAGGGATGTACATGTTGAGTGTGAGGACCGCCTCAGGCATGATCACCGAGCGAGTGATCGTGAAGTGAGAGAGGATCAAAGACTGATGAGAACCCCGCCCTGTTTTAGGGCGGGGTTCTTATTTATACGATATGCCTGATTCATTTCGCAAGAGTGGGGTCACGTTAATGTTCCTTGAAGAGAATGGAATACAGGGTATTGCAGTTAGCTTCCTGGAGTTATCTCAGCATCAGAACGCTCCCAGTGAAGAGTTGTCGTTCGATGGAACCAAGGGCTCGAGCTCTCAGTCGATAGGTGAAAATGGCATCCTGGGTATAGAATTCTTTGGCCATGTTATAGCTGCCATTCCAGCGTTCGTGGAAATCTGTTGATTCAAAAACGATTCGTCCAGAGCGATCATAGATGCTGAACAGATAATCACTCTCATCGGCACCATAGAGGACGGGAAAGAAAAAATCGTTGACCCCGTCATTGTCCGGAGTGAAACTATTCGGTATGGACACGAGTAATTCGCTCTTGACCCGAATAAACTGACATACAGAATCCTGACATCCGAATTCGTTCTCTGTCGTCAAGCAGACGCGCCACAGTCCAGCTCGGGTACCAAAATCAAATTCAGGTTCGAATGCCGTGCTTATGGCTTCATTTCCGAAGTTCCATAAGAATCCGTCAGCGTCCACTGATGTGTTGGTGAAGGATACCACAGGTTCAGCGGTAGTGACGTCTGTTTGGGATACTGAGAATTCAGCAATGGAAGGTGGATTCACCTGGATGAAATCCTCTTGAGTGAGGGCATTATAGCAGCCCTCAGGGGATGTGACCTCAAGCTCGATATCATAGCTGCCGAGACCGAAGAAATAGTCCACCGCAGCGCAATCTGTAAAGGTTTCTCCTTCAATGGTCCATAGACAATCCCCTCCCACGAAACTGCTTGGAGTCGTGTTGGTCAATGTGATGATATCAGGTCCACAAAGCGATTGAACAGCCGATATGCTGATGGGGGGAAGTTGATGAACGATAACTGGAATAGTGAATGTCTGATTGTAGTCGCACGCTTCATTGATGGTCACAGAAATCAAATCGGTCTGTGGTGGAGAGTAGATAGCCGTGTTTCCATTACTACTTATCAAGTATGGTGCCTGCCAATCATAGGAATAGGCATCTCCGAGGCCTCCCATGGCCTCTACCCAGAGTTCTGTTTCCTCGCCTTGACACAGTTCCACACCTTCAGAATACGAGATGCTAATCGGAGGGTAATGGTTGATGATCACTTGCTCAGTTCCTGCCAGATTAGGGCATAGCGCATCTTCCACTGATATGAGCTCATAGGTTCCAGCTGCGCTGGCCTCGATCACTACAGGATTTATCGATCCTTGCTCAATAGGCTGCGGAATACCATCAATGCTATAGAGGATGTTCCAGTCTGCTGAGCCCGTCACTTGGACTTCCAATGCTTGAATACTACCCGTGCAGATCGTGTAGGACCCTGTTTCAATCATGGCTGTCGGTAACTCTAGATTGGAAATGGTTACCACTCCACTTACTGACCCCTCGCAATTGGCGTCCGATAGACTGAGCAATTCATAACTACCTACAACGTCCGTGTTCAAGATGAAAGGAGAAGCTTGGTCGATGGTCAGTGAGGGTTGGATGACCCCATCGATGGAGTAGGTCAACGTGAACTCAGGTTCGCCAGAGAAAATGATCTCCAACGGGGCCTCGGTTCCTTGACAGAACGTCAGATCCCCTGAAATACTGGCTTCAGGCAGGTCATGGACAATGAGCTCTGTGCTTCCAAGATCGATTCCAGAGCAGTTCACATCCTCAAGCGATGTTATGGAGTAGATGCCAGCCTCAGTGGCCGAGAAGATATAGGGACTTACTAATACGGTTATGGAGGGTTCTGGAATACCATCCAGAGCGAGGATCAATTCCCACGGTCCAGCGCCCGTCAGTTCGACTTCCAGTTCGACCGACTCTCCTTCACAGATGGCAGTGCCACCAGTCATACTTGCTGTGGGTAGGTCGTAGACTGTGACTTGAACCGTCACAGGGTCAGCATATTCATTGGAACAATTGCTATCTGAGATGGTGTTGAATGCATAGGTGCCAGCTTCAGTCACGAGAAGTTCGTACACATCCAAAGCGGTCGTTAGCTGAGCTTGGGGCACTCCATCAATCTCATAATCCAGCGCCCATGGCCCGTTTCCACTGAATTCGATAGTAATCACTCCTACGTCTCCTTGACAGATGATGACATCTTCAGAGTAGATGGCCGAAGCTGGACAGATGCATGAGATCTCACCTGTGACCTGGTCGGTGCCACAGGCATTGTCATCACTGACGGTGAAGCTATAGGGTGTTCCTGAGGGAATGGGATCGCTCGTGAATGTGTTCCCTGTCACCGTTCCACCTCCGATTACGCTATAGCTGGAAGGATCCCCATCCAAGATCTCAAAACTCACCGTATAGGTGGTCTCATCCATTGCACACTGCTCGATGATGGTATTGATCTGTGGGCTGTTGTGAACGGTGAGATCATGTGTTTCAGTAATGGGGCATGTCCCATTGGTGGTATACTGCACCGTATAGGTCGTTCCAGCCACTCCGCCTGTGATTGCACCTGTAAGAGGGTCTATGGTCGCGCCATCTATGACAGCATTCTGAAAAGTGAAGGTCCCACCTGGAGTGCCTAATAAAGTGGCTTGATTCGGAGTGCCAACGCAGTAGTCAGTCACCGTGAAGCTTGGGTCTTCATTGCTGATGTTGAAGTTGGAGGTTGCACCGTTAAGGGTGAAATTGCTGAGGTTGGCATTCCTTGGGCCTGGACCAACTTCCGAGATCAATTGGGTGATGGCCGTGTTGTTACCCCCTGGAATTCCTTGATTCATCTTATAGTAGAGTTCCAAATTGGCCTCAGTGCCGGTGAGTTCATTGGCCATGATATCCAATATCTCATCCTGGGAGAGGCCCTTGCTCCACACACTGACTTCATCGATGCGCCCTGAGAACACGAAGTTGAAGCCATTCTCTATGCTCTTTCCTATGCCAAATGAGCGTGTAGTGGAAGTGAATGTCCCTGTTGAAGGCGTAGAGCCGATGAATTGTCCATTGATATACAGCTCCGATGAGGTTCCTGTATAGGTCCAAGCGACATGCTGCCAGACTCCGGGTTGAACGGTACCTGCAGGGGCGACATATTCGTTGAACCCTGTGGTGCTTATGTACCGACATTCCAATGTGCCTGCATTCAGTTCGATGACATACATCTGTCCTTGACCATTTCCAGGTCCACGGAAACCGAAGTAGCCATGACCATAGCCAAGTCCTGCACTGCAGAACCAGCCTGTCATGGAAATGCCTGTCGCACCTACGAAGTATTGGGAGGCGTTCGGGACCTCGGCAAAATCATTGATGCCATCGAAGTGTAGATAGCGATCGGACTGGGCCAAGACTACAGAGGGACTGCATAGCAATGCGATGACTGCGGTGATAAGTGCCTTATGGAATCTGGTCATTTGGGCTTCAGCGAATCGTTTATCGGCTTGAAGGTGGGGTTTTTATGGCCTAAAAGCAACTTGGTCAAGGGGTTTGAGTCATCGTGTCATACCCGGTGATAGCTGGACATCACTGCTTCCTATGTGCCAAAAGGGGAGGAGGCTCGCCATTGAAAGGATTGAATCGCCCTAGACTTTTTGCATCCAACCCAGCTGCTCGGATCACGGCACGATCGCCATACTTGTCCCTCATCTTGTCCAAGGCCTGATACAGGTTGATGACCTTCTCGTCATCATTGAACAGGTCGATCTGATGACCGCCCTGCACCAAATGGCTGAACTTCACGCCTATCAGACGCACGAGTACGCGCCTGTCATAGAGCTTGTCGAAGAGTTCTCGCACCACAGGGAAGAGATTATGATCGGCTGCTGTGTAAGGGATGCGTTTCTGTATGCTCTCCGTCTTGAAGTCGGAGTAGCGTATGCGCACGGTGATGCAGGCGGTCACTTTTTCTCCTCTGCGCAGTTGGAAGGCCAGGTTCTCGGCCATAGCCTGGAGCAGGGCCCGCAGCTTGGCCACATCGGTGGTATCATGGTCGAAGGTGCGTTCCGTGGAGATGCTCTGCCGTTCGGTGTACTGCACCACGGGGGAACGGTCTATGCCATTGGCCTTGTTCCAGAGCATGGTCCCGTTCTTCCCGAAGACGCGCTGCATCAGCTCTACAGGCATATCCTGCATGGTCTTGATGCGTTTCACGCCCAGGTCACAGAGGGTCTTATAGGTCTTCTCACCCACCATGGGGATCTTACGTACGGACAGGGGCCCCAAGAAGTCCTTCTCTTGCCCATAGTCGATCTGCATCTGGTTGTTCGGCTTGGCCTGCCCCGTGGCGATCTTGCTTACGGTCTTGTTCTCAGATAGCCCGAAGGAGATCGGTAGGCCGGTCTCCTTCATGATACGTTGGCGTAGTTCACCGGCAAGCTTATAGTTCCCGAAGAAACGATCCATCCCAGTGAGGTCCAGATAGAACTCGTCTATGCTGCTCTTCTCATACACGGGGACGGTATCTGCGATGACATCGGTGACTAATTTGGAGTACTTGGTGTAGGTGCCTGAATTGCCTCGGATCACTACGGCTTCAGGACAGAGTTGACGAGCCAGACGCATGGGCATGGCCGAGTGGATGCCGAAGGTCCGAGCCTCATAGCTGCAGGAAGCCACCACGCCACGATCGCTGGTCCCTCCGATCAGGATGGGGCGACCATTCAAGCGGCTATCCAGCAGGCGCTCACAGGACACGAAGAAGGTGTCCAAGTCCATATGGGCGATGGAATGCTTGCTATGTGTTGAGAGCTGGTTCATGATTGCATAATTTCCCCTCTTGAGAGGGGATCAAGGGGTGTGTCCAGATATGTCATCATAAAACGCATCATTCCAATCCTCCGTGTTCTTCTTCCCATTCATCGATATACCCTTCGATAGCCCGCATGACATTGTCTATATCCTTTAGTACATGCTGGTCACTGAATCTCAATACATGTATACCGAGTTCCTGAACAGATTTTTCCTTTATTGCATCTTTCTCTTTGATCTCATCGATGAGGTGACTGTATCCGTCCAGCTCCAAGGCCAAGCGGAGTTCATGACAGAAGAAGTCGACTATATAGTTGCCCAAGGGTTTCTGCCTATGGAAATCATACCCGCGCATCTGCTTTCCCTTCAGGTATTTCCAGAGCCGTATCTCTGACTTGGTGGAGTTGTTCCTCAAGTCGCGTGCGAGCTCTTTTAGATCGCTACGGTAGGGTATGATAGATCGCTTTTTCATGGGTTCAATCTTTTACTACATATCCTTTAGTATTATGAACTAATGCATCTGAAACGATGGGTAATGGTGTTTCCCCTCTTGAGAGGGGATTAAGGGGTGTGTTGGAATGGTGAAATGAAGGAGAAGAGATTGACAGATCAGAGTTTGTGTTATCACACACCCCTGCCTGCGCTTTTTCCTCCGCACCCCCTCTAAAGAGGGGAATTGCTTCCGCTCCTTTTGAACTGTGTACTAACCCTTTCGAAAGGATGGGCAATGACATCTCCCCTCTTGAAAGAGGATTAAGGGCTGTGTCTTTTTTCTGATTCCTTTTCCTGTTCTCCGTCCGTATCCGATTGCTCTCCTTATCACCTATGGCTGGACCCTCCCCAACCTTGAATTCGGAATTCGGGGCCTTGAATTGACCCTCCGCATAGCGGATATCATCAACATAAGGCAGTCGCTCCATACGCTCCACCTCGATGATCTGGAAGTTGAACTCCTCGGTCACCTTACCTGTGACGGCATAGACGCCCTTGCCTCGGAACGGATATCGGGCGGCCACATCAGGGAAATGGACGGTGTCCAAGAAGGCCCCATCACGGTCCACGAAATTCCCAAAGCTCATGCGGTCACCCTTGACGGTCTTCGTATTCTTGGCGGTGACGAGGTAGCCATAGACCGTCACCCTTTCCCCCACATGTGCATGCAAGTGACACAGTCTTATATCGTCCTGCACCTCCTCACGCAGCAGGTCGAAGGGGTGACAGAGAGGAAAGCCCAGGTACTCCATCTCATCGAAGGCATCCTCCACCTTCTGATGATCCAGCTTGGGTAGCGCATAACTCTTGGCCGGTGGCTGGAAAAGACGGGTCTGCTCCGTGCGAGGCTTGCTATGTTTTTCCATGATGGCATAGGCTTGCCAGAGAAGTTCCTTCTTGCTGGCGCAAGAAGATTCTGTATTCAAGATTTCAGGCCTGCCCTGAGCGACTTGCCCTGAGTGGAGTCGAAGAGAGCCTGAATGTTCAGGATGTTTCTCTGCTGAATCCGGAACCTGGAACTTTGAATTTTGAATCCTCCTCAAGGCACCCACATGAATCAGGATACTCAATTGTTCCATTCCCATGGAGACTCTGTCCAAGAGGTCGTTCAAGTCCTTGTATTCTCCTTCCGAGCTTTCATCTACCAATGCTTCGGCCAAGTCATGGTCCAGGCCCTTGATGAGGTGAAGTCCCAGATAGATGACCTTGCCCTCTATGCGGGTGAGTACGCTGCTCTCCTGGATGCAGGGAGCTTCTATGATGGCCCCACACATGCGAGCCTCATGGATATAGTGTTCCCGGGTATAGAAGCCCCCTCCATTATTGATGGTGGCCACCATGTATTCCAAAGGGTAATAGGCTTTGAGGAACAAGCTCTGGTAGCTCTCCACGGCATAGGAGGCGGAGTGTCCTTTGGCAAAGGCATAGCCTGCAAAGCTCTCCGTCTGTCGCCAGATCTCAGTTGTGAGTTCCTCGCTATAGCCTTTCTCATTGATACAATTGGAGAAGAACTTCTCCTTCACCGAGAGGAATTCCTCCCGCGATCGGTACTTACCTGACATGCCTCTGCGGAGGACATCGGCCTCGGCCAAGCTCAGCCCTGCGAAGTAATGGGCCACTTTGATGACATCCTCCTGATAGACCATCACCCCGAAGGTCTCGGGCATGATCTCCAGCATCACGGGGTGGGCGTCTTTCCTGCGTTCAGGCTCGCGCTTGCGCTGGATGTAGGTCTGCATCATCCCGCTCTGTGCCACTCCCGGTCGTATGACCGAGCTGGCGGCCACCAGCCCCAGATAATCATCCACCTCCAGCTTGCGCATCAACATCCGCATGGCAGGTGACTCCACATAGAAACAACCGATCGCCTGTCCGGTACGCAGCAGGTGTTTCACCTTCTCATCCTGCTTGAACCTGCGGATGTCATGGATGTCAATGGGCGCATCCTTCGGATGGTTCTGCTTGATGAGTTCAAGGCTGTCCTTGATCTTACCCAGGCCGCGCTGACTTAGGATATCGAACTTGTTGATGCCGATGTCCTCGGCTTCCAACATGCTGATCTGTGCCGTGGGAAAGCCTTTGGGAGGCATGAAGGTGGCCGTGTAATAGCTGATGGGCTTCTCAGGGATGAGGATACCGCAGGCATGGATGCTCAGATGGCTGGGCTTGTCCATGAGGTAGCTGGCATAGCGGAGGACCAGTTGTTTCAAATGATCACTGTTGCCAGCTGCTCCTGAGGTTGATTGCTCTTTCTCCCAACGCGGTTGGAAGTGTCTATAGCGAGAGGGCTCACCTATCTCCTCGATCTCCTCGGCAGGCAGCCCGAAGACCTTACCCAGTTCCCTTCGGGCTGCTCTGAACTGGAAGGTGCTGTAAGCCCCCAGCAGGCAGGCTGTTGGAAAGCGCTCGAAGATATAGCGGGTGATGTCCTCACGGTCGGCCCAAGAGAAGTCCATATCGAAGTCTGGAGGGCTGGAACGGAACAGGTTGATGAAGCGCTCGAAGTAGAGGTCCAATTCGATGGGGTCCACATCGGTGATGCGCAGCAGGTAGGCCACTACGCTGTTCGCCCCACTGCCTCGGCCCACATAGAAGTAGCCCTTCTTACGGGCATAATTGACAATGTCCCAATTGATGAGGAAATAGGAGACAAAGCCCTGCTGTATGATGACGCTCAGTTCCTTTTCCACACGGGCATGCACTTCTGCGTTCGCCATAGGGTAGCGGTAAGGCAGTCCAGCCTCACAGAGGGCCCGTATGAGGCGTTCATCCTCCTCCTTGGAGCCCGAGTAGCACTGTAGGTTCAGGTGGGTGCCGCGGTTGAGCTGGGCGAAGGAGGTGACGGCAGGCTGGCAGCATCGCTCCAGCACCGCTTGGGTGTTCTCCAGGATATGGGGGAAGTCAACGAATCGTTGCTTCAGGTGCTCCGAGGATAGCATCTGGTCGCTTTCCTGACCTTCTTCTTTTTTAGGCAACATGCTTAGGAGCATATTGTTATCCATGGCTCTGAGCAAGCGATGCGTGTTGAAGTCCCGCTTATGCCTGAAACTGGCCGAATGCAGCATCAATACCTTGTCCATGACCTTGACCAGAGGACTCAGCCTGAAATGGTTCAACTCATAAGGACTCACTCCCAGGTAGCAGTTCTCCCTTTCCAATTGGGCATAACGCCTCTGCGTGAAGGGGTAGATGATGAGTGCATGCTTGAAGTCAGGAGCTTGGACGGGGAGCTCGGTCTTGCTGCAGAGGTGCTGGCTCAGGAAGTGGTTCAACTCATGGCGGCCTTCCTCATTCAAGGCAATGCCCACGTAGAGCTGCTGAGCCCCATTGCGGAAATCGATACCCAGTGCGGGGTGTATGCCACGCTTATCCGCTTGCCTGACGAAGTCCACCCAGCCTGAGCTGCTGTTCACATCGCTGAGGGCCAACTGGTGGTAGCCTTGCTCCACAGCCAAGTCCAGCAGTTCCTCTATGGAGAGGACGCCATACTTATAGCTGTAATATGAGTGACCGTTCAGGTACATGATGCTTCTGTTCCGGAAGCTTATCGCTTGCGGTGATGGATATGTGTTCAGTGTTCACCAAGGGGGCTGATTCGGGGCAATTCATAGACCTTGCACAGGAGAACGTGCTGTCGAATGCCGAGATATGCTCTTGGAGCATAAAGGTCACGAATTCCCTCCGTAATCTATGTACGGTGTGGAAAAAGAACATGCGCTAATTATCTATATTACTAGGAATCAATCTGATACATTTGAAGAGAAGAAAAACCTCTGAGGTGCTGTCACAAAGTGGCAAGTGTCGGACTATATAGGTTCAAGAAAGCATCAGAAAAACAACAACCTATGAAAATGTTCAACGTACTTACTGGCATCCTCGCATTGGCAGCCATGTTCACCTTCACGGCATGTGAGGAAGAGAATCTCGATCAAACAGATGTGTTGGTCACTTACGACTGTCCTAATCTGGAAGCGGATTATGGAGATATATGCATCGCTGATTCAGCTGGGGTGATCTTCTACGGCATTATTGATGCCTCGTGCCAGTGTAATCCTCAATTCGATTCCACCATGTTCGATTGTCCAAGCTACTTTGCCAATGTAGGCGAGCCATGTCCTTTGGATTCGACCGGGAGCCAATTTGGAGTCCTTGATCTGAATTGCAACTGTATAGATAACAGCAACACTTGGGATTGTCCAGATATCGCAGCAAATATTGGTGATCCTTGCCTATTGGATTCCGTCTCAGGAGGTTACGGTGTCGTACTCGCAGATTGCAGCTGTACGGATTTGGCGCCCAACTATGATTGTATGAATCTCATGGCCAATATCGGAGACTCTTGCATTGCAGTATCGGGTCAACTAGGATACGTGAATCCGAATTGCGACTGTGAGGAAAACACAGTTGAATGGGATTGCCCGAACTTCCCTGGTAATGTCGGTGATCCTTGTCAAGGAGGATGGGGACTGATCACAGCGGATTGCGATTGCGAGGAAAATACAGGTCAATGGGATTGTCCTGACGCTGAGGCCAACATCGGTGATATCTGTGCCGTGCAGCAAGGGGGAGTGATAGTAACAGGGTT
>JAQCAN010000045.1 GCA_027621335.1 Bacteroidota bacterium | reverse complement strand
AGAGGGTACTTGAACTCAGTAGATGTTCCAACTTCACCCAATTAACGAATATGTTGGACTCGCCATTATGGTCAGATAGGTCCAAGGTCTCAGTTCCCTTCTCCATGGCTCTATACACCCGCTGATCGAAAAGGATGGGGCAGACGTCAGAAGCTGCATCTGCCGTGCTTTGATTATAGGTGGCACTGAAGTGCCCGAGATTATCTATCAACCAGTCTAACTGAGCAATTGTGGTTCCCTGAAGCCCAAGGATCTCAGGGGATTTCAAACGAATGACTTGAGCCACCAAACTCCTGCGATCGATCCATGAAGGATGGTCATGCGAACACCCTTCGACGTGGATGTTATAGGTCATCACACTTGTGGAATTCAAAGCGCCAGCACTTTCATTTCCTGGTAATGAAGCGAAAATGGATAATAGGCCTACTGCACCCAGAACCATTGAGAAAAGTCTCACTGTCATTGAAAATCGCATGCGTTTAGTCGATAAAAATTCTTGATTGAGACACTTATTTAGTCGATTCATATGGATAATACACCATACAATATTGATAAAATCGCAAATAGCATCACGAACACTCCTTATTGTTAAATACGCGAATCGATTACTTAGGTTACATATGACATAGAACAGCCGCTCTTAAAGACCGTCCTGAATATGGCACTAGAAGAAATTGGGTTGAAGGAATCTGAAGCGTTGAATAGATCACATTTGAATGTCCTCCCGATACTCTGACTCCAGAAGGTCGAGCTGTTTGAGGTTCACCCTGATGCGCTTTATGTCCCCGTTGCGATCTTTTAGGAACAGAACGCACTCTTCAGCACGGGGAATATTGACTTCGTAGAGTCCTTTCTGGTCAGTCCTGGTCACGAAGAGCAGTGCATCGGTATCTGGGTGACGCGCTTCGATATCAATAAAGACCAAAGGCTTGTCAGTAGTACTTTCAGTGACTTGACCGAAGATCACGATATTGCTTGAACTGGCGAGGAGTTTGGAATCTATGCTCAGGGAGTGTAGGATGTCCGCCCGACTCAAGTCCACTTCGTAGATGTCGCGTTCTCCCATGCTATCCTCATACTCTGCTGAGATGAGCAGCTTGGAATTATCAGCGGTCATGGAGAAGGTACTCTCCTCATTCACTGTGTTGATCGGGTAACCTAGATTGATCGGGACAGTCCAGCTGCCATTCACCAGTTCGGAACGGAAGATGTCATAACTCCCCATGGTCAAATGACCATTGCTGGCGAAGAAGAGGGTACTCCCGTTTGGATGGATGAAGACGAATTTCTCATCCCCGATGGTATTGATCACCTCTCCTAGATTCTGTGGTTTCGTCCAGCTATCAGAACTGACCCTTTGGCTTACATAGATGTCTCCTCTTCCCAGTCCAGTAGGGCGTTCTGAGATGAAATACAGGGTGTTGCCATCGCTGGTCATGCTCACTGAGCTCTCAAAATAACTGGAATTGATGGGTCTAGGAAGTTTTTTTGGTTCACTCCATACAGAGTTGAACGTGCTCTTGAAGATGTCCCCAGCTCTGTCTGCGTCATTCTTGTAGACATAGAGTTCCTTTCCATCAGGACTCAGACTCAGGACGGCATCATGGGTCGGTGTGTTCACGTTCTCGCTGAAGCGCTCTGCCTTTCCCCATTGGCTATTGACATCATCCCATTCTGAGAAGTAGATGTCCTCGAAATAGCGGTAGTCCCCATTGACATCTACGTCATTGCTCAATCCTGATGAACGCCTCGAAGTAAAGACAAGCAGCCGTCCATCTGCTGTGACGGAAGGGGCGTAGTCATCATACCTTGAATTCATGGAAATACCCAAATTCTGTATCTCCACGTTCATAGCATTGTTCATCATGTCAGCGGCATAGTCGCACTGGTCGATCAACGCCTTGATATTGACCAATCGACCCCTGCTCTCCGATTGGTTGTTGCGGTATTCGCGATAACTCTCCTTGGCTTTTTCTAATTCAGCTAGACGGTGGTAGGTCAATCCCAACATGAGAGGAAGCTCTGGATCCAGGTCAGGATTATCGGCCTTGACTTCTTCAAAGTACTTCTTGGCAATTGGGTAATGTTTCAAGGCATATTGGCATTCCCCTATTCGGTAAGCGATCAAGGCATTCTCGCTGTCCATGTCGGCCGCTTCTCTATACAGTGCCAAGGCCCCCCAGTAATTATTCTTCAAGAACTCCTGACGGCCCTCGGTGAGTTTCAAATGAGCCTTGGCCTTGTTCTGAGCATGCCCCATAGAACTGAACAACAAAAAGGAAAGGAATAGAAAAACAAATGGATTATTCATCATCGATTAATGCTCCTGGTGGTAATGGAGGGTACAGAATCATAGCTCGATCTCGGTCGTTCCAACATCACTGCCGCCACGGCTGAGACCATTGCCGAAGACCCCGCAAGAATGAAGCCGATCAAAGGTACTTGAACACTCAAAGTCAATGCAATTCCAAGAGCGACTGCAGTCCCTTTCATTGAACGAACTTCCTTGGCACCTTCGGACATCGGGATCTTTCTCCGCTCATGGACATAATCCAACATGCTGTACCCATAATAGTATGATGTGATGAGCACGGATAGAAAAGCTGTGAAAGGGACAATGAATGGAATGAACAGCGTGATGATCCAGATCAAGAGAAGCAGGCCACTTTCCATGAAAAGATTCCTCACGGAAACTAGCACACCGCGACCTACGTCCTTAAGGAACTGCCCTAATGCAAACGGATATGAATTACCAAGAAGGATCTCCTCCGTGCGCTCGGACAGTAAAGCCAAGGCAGGGGACAGGAGTGCCAGCATGACATATTTAGTGGTCAAGAAGAGGAGGATGAAGAAAGCGATGGCCACTATGATGGAGACTAAGGTGGTGGAACCGGCATTGACCCAAGACTTAAGGGTCTCCAAGGCATTCTGCCAGAATCCTGCATCAGGATCCAGCTCTTGGGATGGAATCTGGAGGTAGGTGGTGGACAACTGTTTAAGAGAGTCCACAGCTTCAGTCATCAAGGTGATGCCTCCTAGCCATAGGATGGCCGTGATGAGCAGGGGATAGAGAAAGTAGTGCATGAGTTTATTTTCGCGCATGAACTTGAATGCCTCAAAAAAGGCAGATAGACCAGCACGGAAATCCATGATGATTTTCATTTCATACAAAGGTATCGTCCTCCATCTTTCATCCTCATAAAAGGGGATAACTTTGTCACTCAATCAGTTCCAAGCGTATGCAACTTTCAGCTTTAAGTGCCATAGGACCTATGGACGGTAGATACAGGGATCGCGTCCAAGTCCTTTCTGACTATTTCTCCGAATATGCGCTGATTCGATATCGTCTTTTGGTAGAACTTCGCTATTTCAAGGCACTATGTGCAATTCCTTTGCCTCAGCTGGCCAATGTGGACCCTAAGGCCATCCTGAGATTGGAGGACCTAATGGCCACATTCAGTGAAAAAGATGCGCAGTCAGTTAAGGAAAAGGAAAAGGTCACCAATCATGATGTCAAGGCTGTAGAATACTTGCTCAAGGAATGGATGGAGGAAGTGGGGCTTGGTGATGTGAAGGAATTCGTCCACTTCGGACTTACGTCTCAAGACGTCAATAATACAGCGATCCCACTGTCCTTGAAAGAGGCTATGTTAGATGTCTATCTTCCTAATATAGAGTCACTTATAGAGGTTTTAAAGGGAAAGGCCATGGAATGGTCAGAGGTGCCTATGTTGGCAAGGACGCATGGTCAAGCGGCCTCACCTACAAGGCTGGGAAAGGAAGTCACAGTCTTTATAGAGCGATTGAAAATGCAGCTGAGTTTGCTCCATCAGGTCCCGTACTCTGCAAAATTCGGTGGGGCCACAGGGAACTTCAATGCCCATCATATCGCATACCCCCAGGTGAATTGGCCTCACTTTGCGGATACTTTCTGTGATGAGGCGCTTGGCCTTATGCGATCCAAGGTGACCACTCAAGTGGAGCATTATGATAATCTCGCAGCTCTTTTCGATACCGTTTCCCGTATCAATGTCATCCTCATCGATCTGTGCAGGGACTTCTGGACCTATGTTAGCATGGACTATTTCAAGCAGGTGATCCGACCAGGAGAGATCGGTTCTTCAGCCATGCCCCATAAAGTCAATCCTATAGACTTCGAGAATGCAGAGGGCAATTTGGGCGTGGCCAACGCCATTTTCCACCATCTGTCATCCAAACTGCCTATCTCTCGTCTACAACGTGATCTCACAGATAGCACAGTGTTACGTAATCTGGGAGTGCCGTTCGCACATACCTTGCTGAGCATACAGAGCATCACCATAGGTCTCTCCAAGCTTCTTCTGAACCGAGTGAAGTTAGAGAAGGATCTGGAGGACAATTGGGCCGTAGTCGCAGAGGCGATACAGACCATACTGCGCAGGGAGAACTATCCTAATCCATATGAAGCATTGAAAACCTTGACTAGGAAGAACGAAAGGGTGACCGAGGAGACCATGAAGGACTTCATCCAAAGTCTGGATATATCAGATGCATTGAAACAGGAGCTATTCGCTATACGGCCTGAGACCTATACCGGCTACTGAGTGCTTACATACGCTCCGGGACGCTTATTCCCAATAGACCCATTCCGTTCTTAACGACCTCCGCCACTTTCTCGATAAGGGTGATCCTAAAGGCCACGGTGTCGCCATTCCCATCTTTGAGAATAGGGACTTGCTGATAGAATTGATTGAAACCTTTCACCAATCCGTAGATGTAGTTGGCAACGAGAGCCGGACTATACGCAGTAGCCGCCTCATCCACTACCACAGGGAAGTATGAGAGCTCTACAAGTAGCTGTCTTTCAGATTCTTCTAGGCTGATCTTCGAAGAATCGAAGTCCTTCGCTCCCTCATATCTCTTCAGAATGCTCTTGATACGCGCATGGCTGTACTGAATGAAGGGGGCAGTGTTCCCTTGTAGGTCGATGGATTCCTCAGGATCGAATAGCATCCGTTTCTTAGGGTCCACCTTGAGCAGGAAATATTTCAGTGCACCAAGGCCGATCAACTCGAACAGCTCAGATTTTTCTTCTGCGCTCATTCCTTCCAATTTTCCGAGTTCCTCGGTCTTCTCTTGAGCTGTCGTCACCATGTCCTCCATAAGGTCATCGGCATCGACCACGGTTCCCTCTCGGGATTTCATCTTTCCACTGGGAAGGTCCACCATCCCATAGCTGAGATGGTAACAATCCTTTGCCCAAGAATAGCCCAGAAGTTCCAGGATGATGAACAGGACTTTGAAATGGTAATCCTGTTCATTCCCCACGGTATAGATCTGGTAGGCCAAGCTAGGATTGTCTTCGAACCTTAGGATGGCGGTACCAATATCCTGTGTCATGTAAACGGCTGTTCCGTCTGACCTCAGGAGAAGTTTCTGGTCCATGCCATACGTCTCGAGATCGACCCAGATAGAGCCATCCTCTTGCTGATAGAAGATGCCCCGTGAGAGACCGTCCAAGACTTTTTCCTTTCCGATGAGGTAGGTCTCTGACTCATAATAGTTCCTATCGAAATCCACCTCCATCCTCTTATAGGTCTTGCTGAAACCCTCGTATACCCATGAATTCATCTTTGACCAGAGCGCTCGGATATCCTTGTCCTCACTTTCCCATTTGATCAGAATATCACGGGCTGCGACCATGGAAGGCGAGTCTTCTTTGGCTTTTTCCTCTGAGATTCCCTTGGCCATGAGATCAGCGACCTCACGCTTGAAGGCCTTATCGAATTCCACATAGAAGTGACCAACGAATTTATCACCCTTCATGCCAAGGTCTTCAGGACTGAGTTCTCGTCCATCAGCTATCCAAGCTTGCATAGACTTGCAGATGTGTATGCCACGGTCATTGATGATCTGTACCTTCTTGGTCTTATGTCCTGCAAAAGCAAGGATCTCAGCCACCGACCATCCGAGGAAGTTATTCCTCAAGTGCCCAAGATGAAGGGGCTTATTGGTGTTAGGCGAGGAATATTCGACCATCACCAAGGGTTTATCCTTCGAAGTAGCCTTTCCATAATCGAGAATAGAGGCCATGTTGGCCATCTGATCGGCCCAATAGCGATTGCTCATCTCTATATTCAAGAAGCCTTTGACCACATTGTATCCTGCAATGAGTCCATTGGTTTCGAGCAACGCTTTTCCTAGTGTTTCCGCAGCTTGCTCTGGGCTCACACCCATAGGCTTTGCAAGCGGAAAGGTCACTAGAGTGACCTCGCCTTGGAACTCCTTCCGTGTTCGCTGAAATGGAAGTTCACCACCGAAGTTGATGCCTTTCTCGGTCAAGAGGGCTCTAACCGATTGGTCCAGAAGGGATTCTAAAGGAGTCCTGGTCATGCTTTAAGTTTCGCGTAGGGTAGGAAATCTTCTGCCATCATACATCGGGCACTCCCACCACCACAGGCTTCAATCGTGTCCAATGAGGAGTGCAGGATAGGGCAGTGTGCTTCTATCGCTTCAATCTGATCGGACTCCAAACTCTTATAGGCTGCTTCGGACATGACGAGAAAAGGTTTTCCCTCTTTTCCCACCTGCAGCATGTTTCCAGCAAAATGCTGTACCTGTTCTTCTGTGATCTCAATGATATCCTTTTGGCCTTCTTCAAGCATCTCTATGACTTCATGGCGTTCATCCATGTCGTCAATACAATCCAAACAGATTATAGCAAAGGTCTGAGCAATGGCCATCATCACATTTGTATGGTAGATGGGTTTGCGCTCCGTGCCCACATCCTGATAGGCGGTGAAGGTCACAGGGGTGTAATCGAATTGCTTGCAGAATTCTATGAAAAGTCCAGAATCTGTGCGTTCAGAGAGTGCAGCATAGGCTACCCTTTCAGTGCGATCCAGAACAATGCTCCCAGTTCCTTCCAAATAGAACCCTTCTTCCTCTGAGTCTGTGAAATCCACTACCTGGTGGATTTGAGCTCCACGGTCTTTGAGCAAATCCAGTACATCCAGTCTGCGTTCAGACCTTCTATTAGGAGCGTACATGGGGTAGAGCCCCACTGTCCCGTCTTCATGGAATGAGATCCAATTGTTTGGAAAGATGCTATCCGGTGTATCGGGATCCAAAGTGTCCTTGACGACACAAACAGTCACTCCCTTGTCCTCCAAGGCACTCACGAAATCATTGAACTCCTTTGATGCCTTGGCCTGCGCTCGCTCATTATCAAGACCCGATAAGACCTTTTGGTAGTAGTTGTTCGTAGCTGTTTGCTCATTGTACCTGAAGGCAACAGGCTCTATCATGACCAATCGGTCGGTATAATTCATTTTACTCATGAGCGTACCAATGGCAGGGTGGAGCATCGAAATAGCCCACCCATTTTTGAAACTTCATTATAGGTCACTTCCTCCACAATGAAGCCTCTCTCTCTCAGTAGGGTATTCAATCGGGTGAAGGATGTATTGGAGATGATGGTCTTCGGGTCGATTGAGAAAATGTTGGGGAACATATGATAGAATTCCTCTTGATTGACCTCGATGATATTCTCTTTCCCGAAAAATTCAATGATGTACTCCACATCTTCTTTATGTTTCATACCAGCTGGATAGAGGATGGCCTGTCCTTCCCCGAAAGGCTGGAAACAGCAGTCCAGATGAAGTGCATTCACCCTGGGGTCCGTGTCACTCTTGACTAGTTCGATGGCCCTCACTTCACGATGAGGGAATCTTTCTCTCATGAAGTCCACTGCTCGTTGGTTGGTTCTTGCTGTTCGGAAACGGTCAAAATCCTCAGTTGCACTGTAACCTATGAATAAGTGGTCTTTCCATGGCATCACATCACCGCCTTCCGCCCTGATTCCCTCTTCCAGGTCCAGAATACAATCTTCTTCAAAGTGAGCCAGGATATATTCTATGCCATCCAACTCATCTTCTCTCGTCTTCAAGATATTGGGAATGAGTATCTTATCTTCTATGACAAAGGTGATGTCCCTAGCGAAGATCTGATTCAATCCTGGGATGTTATGAGGCCTGAAAACCTTGACCCCATAACGTTCTAGCACATCTTTGACAGCCGTCATTTCTCGGATGAGAGCCTCTTGATGAGGGTAGGTGCCGTTTATCACATGTTCTAATGATTTGGGGTCAGGACAGTCTTCGGAATTAGGGATATCTCCAAAGTCTTTGGCCAATCCCAGGACCACTTCTTTGAGCGGAGAGCTCTCATCATACACACTGGGTCTCACGATTCGATTATTTGGGTGGCGGCAAAATTAAGCTTATTAGCGGCCTGAGAAACCTTTTAAACTAGGCCTGCGTAAGAGCAGAGATTAACTACTCCCTTTGATGATGAGGTTTAAAGCGATTGCAGGAGTATTTGGCGTGAGTGTGTTCATCGTGCTCTATGCATGTCAAGGCGCAAACGAACTCTTCAAGGATACTATCGATCAGGGAAAGGTGACCTATAAAGTGACTTATCCAGAGATGGAAGAGGACAACATGTTGGCATCCATACTTCCGGAGGAGATGAAAGTCACATTCAAGGGTAACCAGTACAATTCAGAGTTCAGTACTTATGGCGGCATCTTTAAGAACAAGATCACTGTGGATTCTGATAATAGACAGTACAGTCAGATGCTTAAGGTCTTCAAGAAGAAGTTGGCATGCGAATATGACGAGGTGGACATTGACGAGTTAATGCAGGATTTTCCACCTTTCGTCATCATCCAATCCGATATCCAGGACACTCTAGCAGGGATTCCGTGTAAGCGTGCACATGGGGTATTCTATGATCTCAATGCCGAGGACATCGACATCTATTACTCGGAGTACATTGGAGTAAAGAATCCCAATTGGTGCAGTCCGTTCGATGAGGTGAATGGCTTTTTACTAGGTTATGACATCGATATGTTCGACATACGCATGCGATTGATGGCCGAAGAAGTGATCCAAACGGAGGTGGACAAACAAGAATTCATCATTGATGAGGAATACAAGCGGGTCTCTTACAAGTACATCAAAGTAGAGATCGAAAAGCTCATGGAATCCTTCGAAATCTAAGAGCTTCCTCTTAGACACTGTGCAATTAAGCCAACATTCCTGTGTTAAAATACGGTAGTGGTGAAGGGTGATGCCGCGAGGTCTTACCCTATTTTTGTTTCTTATTGGATCATGCGATGGCTAAGAGGAAGGGTACAAAAAAGGGTAAGGAATCCAACAAATTGGAGGCGGCTGGTAGAGTAGTGGCCAATGTGATAAATGCCATACGCTCCCAGCGTTCCAAGCGTATCTTCGGAATTCTGCTCGTGGTCTCAGGCCTATTGGTGAGCATGGCCTACATCAGTTACCTCTTCACATGGCGGCATGACCAGTCGCTTCTTTTGGGAGATCTTTCTGATTTCCTCCTGGATAAGACGATGAGAGTGAACAACCTCTTGGGCAAACTGGGTGCAGTGATAGCTCATCTGAGTTTTTTCAAAGGATTCGGTCTGTCTTCCTTTGTGTTCCCCTTCTTATCCGTCTTTTTCGGACTCAAGTTGCTCATTGGTAGATACCCCCTTCCATTTTGGAAGACATTGAGTATCAGCGCCTTCGTTCTTGTATGGGGGGCATTGAGCTTAGGTTACTTCTTTCCATCATTGGTCCATTTGGGAGGGGCGATAGGTTTTGAAAGTCGGTTATGGGGAATAGCCACCTTTGGAAATATAGGCACAGTGGCCATCCTTGGTCTGATCTTCACATCCTTCATCATTATAGCCTTCAACCCTCAATTCCAATGGGTGAAAGACCTGCTCGAGAGTATATCCCTAGCCAAGGAAGATGGGGATGCAGTGTCCGATCTAGAAACCCAACCGAGCATAAGTCCTGTCCCTTTTGAAGCAGAAGACGAAGATTCCGAGACGGAAGAAGAATCCCTGATGAATGAAGACCTCGATACGGAAGAAGAGGAGCCTGAACTTGTGATGAGCCCGAGTGAAAAGGAACTTCAGATAGAAGAGGATATCCTGGATTCTATCTTGTCGGATGACTCCGATGACTTCGATGAACAGGAACCGATTGCCGAGCTCCCCAAAGCCCATGAATCGAGTAGTGAGGAGGATTCAGATTTCCAAATAGAGAAAGCACATGAAGAAGCAGTGCTGTCCGAGGATGAACTGAATCAAAAGGTCATGGAATTTGGGGAATACGATCCTACACTGGATCTTTCATCCTACCAACTGCCAAGTATCGAACTTCTTGAGGAACATCCAAGTAATCCTAATAGCGTGACAAAGGAGGAACTGGAGATGAACAAGAACAGGATCGTGGAGACTTTGGCGAACTATAAGATCGGTATCGCAAAGATCAAGGCGACCATAGGACCTACAGTGACCCTTTATGAGATTGTTCCTGAAGCAGGGGTTAGGATCTCCAAGATCAAGAACCTGGAGGATGACATCGCTTTGAGTTTGGCTGCATTGGGAATCAGGATCATTGCTCCCATCCCTGGGAAGGGAACTATTGGTATCGAAGTACCGAATAGCAACCCAGATACGGTATCCATGCGCACCGTCATTGCTTCGGATAAGTTCCAGAATGCCGATATGGCCCTCCCGATCGCTCTCGGTAAGACCATTTCCAATGAGACCTTCGTCACGGACCTCGCCAAGATGCCGCACCTCCTCATGGCAGGGGCCACTGGCCAGGGGAAATCGGTGGGCCTGAATGCGATATTGGTCTCATTGCTCTATAAAAAACACCCTTCTCAGATCAAGTTCGTTCTAGTGGATCCCAAGAAGGTGGAACTTACCTTGTTCAATAAGATTGAGCGGCATTACTTAGCCAAACTGCCTGGTGAGGAAGAGGCGATTATCACGGATACAAGTAAGGTGGTCACGACATTGAATTCCCTTTGTGTGGAGATGGATCAACGCTATGATCTTCTCAAGGAAGCTCAAGTAAGGAACATCAAGGAGTACAACTCCAAGTTCATCAAACGCAGACTCAACCCAGAGAACGGTCACCGATATCTGCCCTACATCGTTCTTGTAGTGGACGAGTTTGCTGACCTTATCATGACTGCAGGTAAAGAAGTGGAGGGCCCCATCGCCCGTTTGGCTCAATTGGCAAGGGCTATCGGTATCCACTTGATCATTGCCACTCAGCGACCTTCGGTGAATATCATCACGGGTACCATCAAGGCGAACTTCCCAGCAAGGATTGCCTTCCGAGTCACCTCCAAGATCGATTCTAGGACCATCTTGGACTCAGGAGGTGCAGATCAGCTGATTGGAAGGGGAGATATGCTGCTAAGCACCGGAAATGAACTCATACGTTTGCAGTGCGCCTTCGTGGATACCCCTGAAGTGGAGGAAATCTGTGAATTTATAGGCAATCAGCGCGGATATCCTGATGCTCATCTGCTTCCTGAGTATGTGGATGAAAATGCCAATGAAGGAGGAATGTTCGAGGATGGCGAGAGGGATGCTCTATTCGAAGATGCGGCAAGGGTCATTGTGATGCATCAACAAGGCTCCACGTCCTTACTCCAAAGAAAGCTCAAGCTGGGTTATAACCGTGCTGGCCGTTTGGTGGATCAGCTGGAGGCTGCGGGCATCGTTGGTCCCTTTGAAGGATCCAAGGCTAGAAAGGTTCTCGTACCTGATGAATACAGTTTGGAACAGTATTTGAATCAGGAGCATCAGTCTTGAATTCCATTCATCAATTGAACACCATGAAAAACCTATTGAACGCTACATTAGCTCTCGTCTTTAGCATGACCACCGCCTTGGTTCATTCACAAGATACCAAGGCAACGGCCATCCTTGACCAACTGAGCAAGGACATGCAGCAATATGAGAGCGTCTCGGCTAGCTTCAAGTCCAAGATGACAGACAAGCAGTCCGCCACTGAGGTGAAGCAAGAAGGGAGCATCAAGGTATCTGGAGATAGCTATAAGGTGGTCATTGGCGATTTCACAGTCATAAGCAATGGAGAGACCGTTTGGACCTATTCCAAGAAGTCCAATGAAGTCATGATTGATCTTGCTGAGGATATTTACGATGAAGAAGGTATAGAACCTGCACAACTTTTCACCATATGGGAGACCGGATTCAACAATCAATATGTTGGATTGGAAACCTTGAATGGTACGTCCTGCCATGTGATAAAGCTCTTTCCCAAAGACCCTAAGGACAAGAGTTTTCATACCATAAAACTCTACATCGACAAGGATGCCATGGAGATGAAAAGAGCGGTTATCTATGGTAAGGAAGGAAATGACATAGAGTACGACCTGACTTCTTTCGATGTCGGTTATATCAACAGCAGCGAATTCAAATTCGATAAGACAAAGTTCCCTGGAGTCGAGGTCATAGATAATAGGTGATTAGATCATCACAAATGCCAGTACCAGCAGAAGTATGGAGGACTCCATAAGAAGTTCTCCATCGTTCAGGTGCCTTTCAAATTGAATCCAAAAATTCAGA
>JAQCAN010000044.1 GCA_027621335.1 Bacteroidota bacterium | reverse complement strand
TGGAATACACCAAATCCTGATTCAGACTTCACTCTTCCAGATTGAACAGGAAGTACCAAATTCCATAGAGGAACGCGGCACCTATTATAAAGGGGAGGATGATGGAGAAGACACTGAACTCCTCATCGGGGACAGGCTCTTCAATAACATGCATCACCATGGGTCCCAAGGCCATCAGGAGTCCCGCTCCTATGAAGATGTATTTATAGACACTGTCCAGAACCATGGCCGCTCTGTATATGCGGCTTTCAGAGAACTTATCGAAGGATTCTTTAGCATGTGCAGCCGCCCTTTTCCTTGCTTCCTGCTTCTGGCTTTGTTCCCACTCAGTTCGTCTAGCCTGCCTGCGAGCCTCGTCCTTCTGCCGGCCTGTCAATTCGGCGGGACTTGCATCCCTTCGGCCAGCATCACTTAGGAACTCGTAGGCCTCATTGATGAGGATGAAGGCCTGTGCTGCCCTTGGATCATCATTCTTATCAGGATGGAACCGTTTGGCCTTTTCCCTGTAAGCCCGTTTGATCGTGCTGAGATCGGCACCATGGTCAATTCCTAATATCTTGTAATAATCTATGATAGGAGAATCATTACCACCTCAAAAATACGCTAGAGAATACACTTGAGTCGCCATCAAGGACCTGGATGACATACATGCCCTTACTGAACCCTGAAATATCCACTTGAGTCTCTTCCTCTCCAGAGAGCACTTCCGTCAATTGTTCCTTGCCCTCAAGTGTATAGATGATGAATAACCTCCCTGACTCTGCTCTTTTAGGCAAAAGACGGATCCATTCTCCGTTCAGATCCTGGATGAGCGCATATCCCTCATTTGCGAAATCATGTGCAAAGAGATCGATGGTACCCGTACTGCCGAATCCTCCAAGTCCCAGTCTGTAGGTATTGGTTTCTCCCAAACGAGGTGAAGTGTCTAAGAACGTATAACTGACAGGTTCGAACGTATCTCCACACACTCCTTCGATATCCCCTACTTCTTGGAACTCCCCGCTATTGATTAATTCACGCTCTATTTGTATCCCCTTACAGATGGAACCGGCTTTCAACGTCCAACGAAGAAAGATTCCACCTGCAACCTGTTCAGCCCCGAAATGCTCTATAAAAGGATGCTGAGCCTGGCCATTGACAATGGTTAATAAGGCAAAAAGGAGAATGATCGCACTTTTCATGTTCTACCAACGCAAGAATAACAGTTGATTGTATCCTCTCTATTCAATGGGGACAATGGCACTCCATAGGGACTCTTTAGGTGAGGGCGCAAGGATTGTCAAAGGGGTCTTCTTAACGGGATGTTCGAACGTTATGCTGCGCCCGTGCAGATGAATGGAACCGTCCCTGTTGGAACGTTCTGACCCGTACTTCAGGTCACCTCTGATGGGACTACCTATGGCCGCCAGTTGTGCTCTGATCTGATGATGACGTCCTGTTTTCAAGTCCACTTCCAAAAGCCAATAGCGGTCTGTGGAACCGATCAACTGGTAGTATAATTCTGCTTTTTTGGAATCTGTATTGCCCGCCTTACTGAGAAACGACTTGTTCTGCTTCTCATTCTTTCTCAGATGATGGACAAGGGTGTCCTCTTCCATTTGAGGCCTGTTCTTGACCACGGCCCAATAGGTCTTCTTCACCTCCCCGTGTCGAAAGAGCTCGTTCATGCGGCTCAAGGCTTTGGAAGTGCGGGCGAACACGACCACTCCGCTCACCGGCCGATCCAATCGGTGCACCAGGCCGATAAAGACGTCCCCGGGCTTCTTGTACTTCACCTTGATGTATTCCTTAAGCAGGTCCATGAGACTGCTGTCCTGAGTCTTATCGCCTTGAACGATGTCACCCGGTCGCTTGTTGACCGCTATAAGGTGGTTGTCCTCATATAGGATCACAAGATCTTTGTAGGTCTCTGTCCTATTCATGGAGCCTGAGGTAAAGGCATCCAGTGCGTGACATCGGCCATGTAGTGGTTGCTTAGTCCTTCTCCCAGCCAGAAGTGCGGTCCATACTTCTCCCTTTTCTCACTGCCCTCGGCAAAGAAATCTTGGACGAACCTCAAGATGACCACATTCTCGGGTCTGGATTCTCCTGATTTCCCAGGTAAGAACTGCACATTATCGGGCAGATAGCACAGCACTTTGTCCATGTTCTCAGGTAGCCTTTCGTTGATGTCGGTCCACTCCATCAGTATTGCTCTTTTTCATTTGGAAAATCCTTGCTGCGCACATCCGCCACGTAATTCTCTATGGCCCCTTTCATCTCATTGTAAAGACTGGAGTACCTTCTCAGAAAACGAGGATGGAATTCATGGGTTATACCGAGCATGTCGTGGATGACAAGAACCTGACCATCTACTCCACCTCCTGCTCCGATGCCTATGATAGGTATGGAGACGCTATCGGCCACTTCTTTGGCCAAGGTAGCAGGTATCTTCTCAAGCACGATGGCAAAGCAACCGACTTTTTCCAAAAGCATAGCATCCCTGACCAGCGCTTCAGCCTCTTCCTCTTCCTTGGCTCTCACTGTGTAGGTCCCGAACTTATAAATGGATTGTGGGGTGAGCCCTAGGTGGCCCATGACTGGAATTCCAGCACTCAAGATGCGACTGATGGACTCTTTCACTTCCTTTCCTCCTTCCAGTTTCACCGCATGTGCACCGGATTCCTTCATGATACGAATGGCAGAGTGCAACGCGAATTTGGAATCCCCTTGATAGCTACCAAAAGGGAGGTCCACCACCACCAGGGACCTGTGAATGGCCCTAACAACTGATGACGCATGGTAGATCATCTGGTCCAATGTGATCGGCAAAGTGGTCTCATGACCCGCCATCACATTGGAGGCAGAATCGCCAACTAAAATGATATCCACCCCCGCCTCGTCCACAATGCGGGCCATAGAGTAATCATAGGCCGTGAGCATGGAGATCTTCTCTCCCGCCTTTTTCATATCGACCAGGGTGCGGGTAGTGATGCGCTTGGCTTCGCTATGGATAGACATAGTCTTACAATGTTTGTTCGATGGCAAAAGTACATTTAGAATACGAGGCCATTCCAGCTGGGAATATGATAGACGGCACAATCGGTATTCGAGGGTCAGGTCATCAGCAGTTAAGAGGAGTATATTTGTCGCCATTATGAGAGCATTTCCTATGAAGAGCGATTACATCAAGGCCCTTTTATTCAGCTTCATCGCGGTTTTTGCCATGTCATCCTGTGAGACAGAAGTAGACATCTCCGCTCCTTACAAGAGAATTCCTGTGGTCTTCGGGTTGCTGGACTTGCAGGAGGACACCCAGTTTGTGATGATCAATCGCACCTTCTTGGGGAATGGAAGCGCTTTAGAGTTCGTGGAGGTGGAAGATTCCATGCTCTTTGACAACGTAGATGCCCGCATCTATTATGGATCCGGTCAGAATGACTTTGTACAACTGGACAGCATACGCATCAATAATAAGGACCTAGGTGGCCTTTTCTACGCACCTAGCCAACGTGTCTATTATGCATTGACCTCTGATTTCCCATCCAATGTCTGGGATTCCGACACGAATTTCCAATTACGTATCACGGCTGATGGGAATGACATCTCAGCTTCTGCCAAGCTGGTGGATGTCTGGGACAATCATCCTCAGGGTCTTCTCCCCTCGATCAACCAGGATGTAGTGACCTTCGCGAGTTCCCAGGGGTATGTCTCCAATTTCCGATTCGAATGGAGGACGTTTCAAAATGCAGTCAAGCATCAGGCCTTCATTGAATTCAACTATACTGAGCAACGTACCGATGGCAGCGAGGTCCCGAAAGTCATTCGTGTGCCTTATGCCAACTCTGATGCCATATCCACGGACCAGACCTTTAACAGTTTCGGGAAGTCAGGTGATTTCTTCTACCGCTATCTAGGGAACAACATCGACCAAGATGCCAATGTGGAACGAAGGGTGTTCGGAAGCTTGAACTTCGTCATCTATGCTGCGGGGACGGACTATACCACTTTCTTGAATGTTGGAGATCCTGTATCCTCAGTTGGTCAAGAGCGTCCGCGTTACAGCAACATCGATGGAGGTGAAGGCATTGGCGTTTTCTCCTCCAGAGGGCGTTCCAATTATGTGAAGCGCATGGCTCCCGTTGGTCAGACGACCCCAACCATCACTGAACTGGTCGAAGGTGAATACACAGTCGATCTCTGTTTTTGCGATCCAACGGTTGGCAGCACCTTCGATTGTGCCACCCGCTGCCAGTAAAGGAGGTCTTCCTATCTTATTTCTGTCTTTTTGTCATAATTCCTGCTGGAGTTGTCATTTGGCAGCCCTTATCTGCCCATGGCATGATGCTTGAAATGTCCTGAGTCGTTAAACGCTTGAGAACCGAAAGCATAGAAAAAGACATGAGCAAGATTATAGGAATAGATCTAGGTACTACGAATTCATGTGTTTCCGTCATGGAAGGAAATGAGCCTGTAGTCATCACCAACAGCGAGGGAAAACGCACCACCCCATCCATCGTTGCATTCATCGAGGGTGGTGAACGCAAAGTGGGCGACCCCGCCAAGCGTCAGGCAATCACAAACCCTGAAAAGACCATCAGCTCCATCAAGCGTTTCATGGGAAACAACTTCGATGAAGTGGCCAAAGAGATTGCACGCGTACCTTATAAAGTGGTCAAAGGAGACAATAACACCCCTCGTGTACAGATCGATGACCGTCAATACTCCCCACAGGAGATCTCAGCCATGATCCTTCAGAAAATGAAGAAGACAGCTGAGGACTACCTTGGAACCACTGTGACCCAGGCCGTCATCACCGTACCAGCGTACTTCAATGATGCGCAGAGGCAGGCCACCAAGGAAGCAGGTGAGATCGCAGGGCTAGAGGTCAAGCGTATCATCAATGAACCGACAGCAGCTGCCCTTGCCTATGGATTGGATAAGAAATCCATCGATCAGAAGATCGTGGTCTTCGACCTCGGAGGAGGAACACATGACGTGTCCATCCTTGAATTAGGAGATGGTGTATTCGAGGTTTTGAGCACGGATGGTGATACCCACTTGGGTGGTGACGATTTCGATGCTCAGATCATCAACTGGTTGGCCGATGAGTTCCAGAACGATGAAGGCTTGGATCTTAGAAAAGACCCTATGGCCCTTCAGCGTTTGAAGGAGGCAGCCGAGAAAGCGAAGATCGAGTTGTCCTCGACAACCAGCACCGAGATCAATTTGCCTTACATCATGCCTGTGGACGGCATGCCCAAACACTTGGTGAAGACCTTGAGCCGAGCCAAATTCGATCAATTGACCGAAGATTTGGTCAAGAGAAGCATCAAGCCCGCTCAAGATGCGATGAAAGCTGCTGGTCTGACCAATGGGGACATCGATGAGGTCATCCTCGTAGGTGGTTCCACCCGCATCCCTGCTGTGCAGGATGCCGTGAAGAAATTCTTCGGTAAGGAGCCTTCAAAAGGAGTGAATCCTGATGAGGTGGTTTCTCTTGGAGCAGCCATACAGGGTGGTGTACTCACTGGAGAGGTAAAAGATGTGCTTCTTCTAGATGTGACCCCACTATCTCTTGGAATCGAGACGATGGGTGGTGTATTCACCAAGCTCATCGAGGCGAACACGACCATTCCAACAAATAAGTCGGAGACGTTCTCCACTGCCAGTGACAATCAACCTTCGGTGCAGATCCACGTGCTACAAGGAGAGCGCCCCATGGCGAAGGACAACCGAAGCATCGGTCAGTTCACCTTGGACAATATTCCACCAGCACCACGTGGCGTGCCGCAGATCGAGGTCTCATTCGACATCGATGCCAATGGTATCATCAAAGTGAATGCGAAGGATAAAGCCACTGGCAAAGAGCAGAGCATCCGCATCGAAGCGAGCTCAGGTCTGAGTGAAGCCGAGATCGATCGCATGAAGAAGGAGGCTGAGGCCAATGCAGAATCCGATGCGAAGGCAAAGGAGATCGTTGAGAAACTGAATGCTGCAGATAACCTCATCTTCCAGACTGAGAAGCAGTTGAAGGAGTTCGGTGATAAGATTCCAGCCGATAAGAAGCAACCCATCGAGGATGCCTTGGCCGAACTGAAGAAAGCTCACGAAGCAAAGGACATCGCGAAGATCGATGCGGCCATGGAGAAATTGAACACAGTCTTCCAAGCCGCCTCTCAGGAGATGTATAGCAGCCAACAGAACGGTGATGGCAGCGCTACTGGATCAGATTCCCAGTCTACAACTGCTGACGAAGAAGTCACCGATGTAGATTTCGAAGAAGTAGAAGAAGATAAGTAAGAGCTAGAACTCTTGATCTTGATTAACCCGCTCTATGTTCCATAGGGCGGGTTTTTTATTGAAAGGGGTTGGGGCTTCTGTGATCATTGGAGCCCAATTATCTGCGTTACATTTGAAATTTCATCTTCATTTTCGGTGGCTTCCAAGGTCGATTTCCACTATTTATAATGAATCCCATTCCTCAAGCCTCATAAGACTCCTTCCCTATGTCTTCTGTGCAATATCGGATTAGATTCGCCCTTGTTTATGAGAGATGCTGAGTTGTATAGGAAGTGGGCCAAAGGCGCCTTAATCGCGATTATAGCGGTGAGTGGATTCATGGTCTATCAGGTCAGTCAGATAGGCTTCGACTATGACTTCGAACGTTTCTTTCCTGAGGGAGACCCTGAGACCGAGTACTTCATGCAACACCGTGAGAAGTACAGTTCTGAGAACGACTTCGTCCTCTTCTCCTTGGAGAATGCAAAGGGAATCTTCGATAAGAGCTTTCTTGCGGAGGCTCGCAGGTTCCAGGACTCTCTTCTGACCCTCCCGCATGTCACTGATGTTCAGAGCATCCTCACGTTGAATGAACCCGTTAAGGAGCCCCTTTTCGGGACCTTCTATGAGCGGCCTTACCTGCGTTGGGAAGAGCCTGAGTTCTACGCCATCGATTCTGCACGTATCTACAGTGCTCCGGAATTGGTGAACAGCTTTGTAACGGCCGATGGGAAGGCATTGGCCATGATATTGAACCATGAGCCCTACCTGAGCAAGGTGAAGTGTGACGAACTCTCCTTTGCGGTGAATCGCATGGATGTCAACTTCGATTTCGATGGCTATTACAAGTCAGGACGATCCATAGGACAGGGCTATTTCGTGGCCAGGATGCAGAAGGAACTCACGATGTTCGTCAGTGCCTCACTCATCCTTATCATCCTCTTCCTCATCATCGCCTTCCGCTCCACCTGGGGCGTGGTGGTGCCATTGATCGTAGTGTTCATGTCCATCATCTGGTTGGTCGGCCTCATGCGCATCACGGGTAAGGACATCGACCTACTCCTGACCATATTGCCTACCATCCTCTTCGTGGTGGGCATGAGCGATGTGGTGCACATCTTGAGCAAGTACTTTGATGAACTCCGCAAAGGCAATGACAAGATAGCGGCCATCCGAACGTCAATGAAAGAAGTGGGCTTGGCCACCTTCTTGACTTCATTGACCACCTCCATCGGTTTCCTCACATTGGTGACGTCCAGCATCATTCCCATCAGGGAATTTGGCATGTACAGTGCGGCAGGAGTGGTCATCGCCTATATCCTCGCTTTCACGCTCCTCCCAGCTACCATGGTGCTCAGCAAGGCGCCTTCCATCGTCCACCCTAAGGCTGGACAGGATTTCTGGACCAAGCATCTTCATCGCCTCTATGGATGGATCATCAGGAAACGAAGAAGCATCGGTTGGGCCACTTTAGTGCTGGCCATTCTCTGTGGCATCGGTATCAGTCGCATCGAAGTGAACAACTACCTACTGGAAGACTTGAAGAAGGACAATCCCTTCCGCGTGCAGTTCGACTATTTCGAGGAGGCCTATGCTGGAGTCCGTCCCTTCGAGATGGCCTTTGTTCTGAAGGATTCCTCTGCCAGTGTACTGGACCCTGAAGTACTCCGTCAATTGGACAAGCTGGATGACTATCTGAGGAATGACTATGGAGCGGGCTTCCTCATCTCTCCGTTGAACTTCGTGAAGACCATCAACAAAGCCTCTCATAACGGGAATAGCGACTACTACGCCTTGCCTGAAAGTGATGGAGCGCTGAAGAAGATCGCCAAGAACCTGGTGAGGGCCAAGCAGATGCAGGGCATGGACCAATTCCTGAGCGAAGACCTAAAGGAATGTCGAGTCACAGGCAAGATGGGCGACTGGGGGAAGATAGAAATCGAGAAACGCAATGCTGGGTTGGCAGCATTTTGGGCCTCGGAGATGGATTCCGAACTGGTGGACTATCACCTCACTGGAACAGCCACGCTCATCGATTTGAATAATGAATACCTGAGTACGACCATGATCTGGGGCTTGGTCTTCGCCTTCTTCATCATCGCCTTGATCGTGGGTGTCATGTACCGGGACCTGAAAATGGTCATCATCGCGCTCATTCCTAACATGCTCCCCTTGATGATGATAGCCGGCATCATGGGCTTCACGGGTATCGACCTGAAAGTGTCCACCTCCATCATCTTCACCATTGCCTTTGGGATAGCGGTGGATGACACCATCCACTTTGTGAGTCGGTTACGCTTGGAATTGGCCAAAGGGCGTTCTAGACAATACGCCTTGAAACGAAGTTTCATAGGAACAGGAAAAGCCATCATCATCACCTCATTGATTCTGATTGCTGGCTTCTTGACTCTTATCATGAGCACCTTCAAAGGCACCTTCTACACGGGTTCACTGCTAAGTCTGACCCTCTTGTTCGCTGTGGTGGTGGACCTCTTCTTACTTCCCGTGCTCTTCTGGTTCTTCTATGGCAAAGAGGTGAAAAAAGAAATGGAGCCCCTTAAGGCTCCATCTCCGTTGACCGTTTGACCGATCTATTTTGCTGTAGGGGGAGGATTCGAACCTCCAAGAAGTTGTTCATCAAGTCGATCACTCATAGCAATGTCTTAAGACTCGATTTCCAAAACCTTCACCCCCGAGACAGGAGGGCATGTCTGCCTGTTCCATCACCCCACAGTGGTTGCTTTCGCATGATGTAAATGTATGGCAAATACTCTATACGATTACGAATTAAATAGCATTATGGATATATTTTTACCATATTCGCATTCAATAGCCTATATACTGACAATACTTCAATACACCCCTTGAAATGAGTCCCTCAAATTATCAAATCGATAGCGTGGATCGCGCCATCCTCGGCTATCTCCTGCAGGATTCGCGCATGGCCTTCACTGAAATCGCTAAACATCTCCTCGTTTCCCCGGGAACCATCCATCAGCGGATGAAGAAAATGGAGGATGCGGGCATCGTGGAGAAGGCGACCTTGCGCATGAACCCAGGCCTGCTTGGGTTCGATATCGTGGCCTTTTTGGGACTCCACCTCAGCAAAGGCGCCTATGACCATGTCATCACCCAACTCAAGGAAGTCGATGAAGTCGTGGAAGCCCATTATACGACAGGTGCCTATGGCATCTTCATGAAGATGGTCTGTAAGAATACCGCTCACTTGAGGGAGGTTTTGAAGACCAAAATCCAAGCTATAGAAGGCATTGAAAAGACCGAGACCATGATCTCCATGGAAGCTGGAATAGACCGCGGACTATCCTTGAAGACATTGGACTTACTCACAAAAGATCAATACCAGAACTCCTGACACCCTGGGTTCCTAGCTGTCCATTCTCGCAGATCGAATAGCTTTATAAGTTCAACGGCACCTTAAGGGCATGAGTGAGGACATAGAGAAAAGCATAGTTCAATACAAGCTGGATGCATGCCTGAATTGCGGTCAGGACCTGCACGGCCAGAACTTCTGCCCTCATTGCGGACAAGAGAACGCCACGCGCGATTTGAGTCTATGGACCCTCACCGTTGATTTTCTTGGTGATTACTTCTCCTTTGATTCGAAGCTCTTTTGAACGATGGTGCCCTTGCTGGTCAAACCAGGAGAAGTTCCCATGGAGTTCGTCTCTGGAATGCGTATCCGTCACATTCCTCCATTTCGGATCCTCGTCTTCACCTCATTCATCTTCTTTTTTATATGGAGAGTGACCTTCCAGCCTGAGGACGCTGCGAACATTCAATTGCCGAGAGGGGGGGGGATACAGATTTCAGTCAAGAGTTTCAAGAGGAGTTCCAATCAACAAAGGATAGCATTGTAACACTTGGCGCGGAAAATGCCAATATCCAGATCACTGGCCTCGATTCTGCAGCTGAATCCCAGTTCCTGAGCAATCTTATGTCCTTGTCTGACCTCATCGATCAGGGCATACGGCCTGAAGCCGCTGTTGACTCCTTGATTGACCCGAAAAACGAATTGGAGCATAAGATATTCCTCCAAATGGCCAAGGTCTATGCAGCAGACTCTATTACCCTGACTAAGTACTTCATAGGAAATCTTTCCTTATTCATACTCGCGATACAGCCGTTCTTTGCCCTTCTGCTCTATCTCCTCTACATAAGGAGGCGCAAGACTGTCAGATACATTCGGCATATCGTGTTCGGATTCTACCTGCATTCATGGATCCTCATCATGTGTAGTGTTGGACTGCTCATCCATGAATGCTTCACTGAATTTAGTTGGGCCTATTGGGTCTATGGACTGTCGCTGCTCTACATGTTCTTGGCCATGAAGCGCTTCTACCAACAAGGATGGATAAAGACCCTTCTGAAGACTGTGATTCTGAACTTCCTTTATCAAGGCATTCTCATTCCCATCTTCCTTCTCCTCTCCTTCATGCTCAGCTTCTATTTCTTCTGAAGCGGTGTGACTTTCCAGCCCATGTATCCGAAGAGAATGGTCATCAAGGGGCTGACCCAATTGAAGATGCAATAAGGCGCGAAAGCAAGCACCGCAACACCTAGCACACCGCTCTGAGCCACTCCACAGGTATTCCAAGGAATGAGCACCGAAGTCACCGTGCCTGAATCCTCCAAGGTCCGGCTGAGGTTCTCTGGAGCCAGATCATAATCCTCATAGGCCTGCGCGTACATCTTCCCTGGTACCACGATGGCGAGATACTGGTCCGAGGCGGTGATATTGAAGAAGACACAGGTGCCTGCCGTGGTCGCGATCAATGACCCAGCAGAATTCACCATAGCCAATAGGCCATCCGTGATGCGCTTGAGGAAGCCACAGGCCTGCATGGCACCCCCGAAACTCAGCGCGCACAGGATGAGCCAGATGGTGTTGAGCATGCCACTCATTCCACCAGCTGACAGCAGGCTTGACAAGGCCTCTTCAGCCTCAGGACTAGCCACTCCCTCTGGAATGGTGATGACGGTTTCCTGCATGAGTGAGGCCAAGATGGCGATATAGGACTGCTGGAAATAGTTGGACAAGGCATGTCCCCCATGCGCATCTCGGGCGATCTGGGCTACGATATCGGGTTGGTAGATGAAGGCGAAAAGTCCACCCAACAGGGAACCGATCATCAAGGCAGGAATTGCAGGCATCTTCTTGACGATGAGGAGGATGACCAACAAGGGAACAAGGAATAAGAAAGGTGTGATATTGAAGGTCTTGTCCATGATCATGGTGAGTTCTGTGACTCGAGAAGGATCATACTCTCCGTTCCCTTGGAAGCCGACTATGGTGAATACGATCAAGGAGATGATGATACTCGGCCCAGTGGTCCATACCATATGTCGGATATGGGTGAACAAGTCTGTTCCAGCCACTGCTGGCGCCAGGTTGGTGGTGTCGCTTAGGGGTGACATCTTATCCCCGAAGTAGGCTCCGGATATGATGCTCCCCGCCACCCATCCTTCCGACATGCCCAAGGCTTCTCCAATTCCCAATAGTGCAATGCCTACTGTGGCAATGGTGCTCCATGAGCTCCCTGTTGCTACACTCACGACTGCACATATCACACAGCTTGCTAGGAGGAAGATCTCAGGACTGAGGACCTTGAGTCCATAATAGATCATGGCCGGCACGATGCCACTCATGAGCCAGGTTCCAGCCAAGGCCCCAATGAAGAGCAGGATGATGATGGCGCCCATAGCGGAGCTGATGCTCTCCACGATGCCCTCATAGATGGTGGTCCATGAGATCTTGGTGTATATGCCGATGAACCCCGCTACGGCAGCCGCCAAGAGCAGAGCGATCTGGTTGCTTCCATAACTGGAGTCCTCTCCGAAGAAATAGACGTTGGCTGTCAGCAGTCCGATAAGGATGATGATGGGGCTCAGGGCCTGCAAGAGGGAGGGGCGTTCGGATGGGCTCAATGGGTTCAGGTTTACAAAGAGCGTCAAGATAAAGATTTAGGTGCCAAATCAGTTTTTGGAAGAGTCGGATGCCTTTGGGCAAAACTTGGAGAGTCAAGATTTCATCTAGCACCGCTCTGCACCCTATGAGCTTTGAATTACTTATCGCAGCATTGCAAATAATGCGAAGCGGGTGGATTCATCATCGATGATACCGATATCAAAGCCTGAATCGAAGCCCATGTCATTGTTGGTGAAACGTATGAGGTTGTCCCCTGTTCCTTGGAAGATATGAACCCGTTCTCTAGGGCTGAAATTGGTAGGCAAGCTATTACCTATACCTATCCTCCCCATGGTGTTGCCTGTATTGCCATCATCGATGAGCAGGCGCCTCGCCCCATTGGTGCTCATCCATATCTGATAGTCGCCCTTGTGCTCTACATTCAGGTCGAACAGCGTATTTGCATCCCAGCCGAGGTAGTCGGTGGCGTCAAACGAATTATTGTCCAGTTCTGACACCTGCGAATGCACAACCGAACTTAGTCCCATCACTATTAT
>JAQCAN010000043.1 GCA_027621335.1 Bacteroidota bacterium | reverse complement strand
GTTATGTTTCTCATCATTCCCATGGGTCTGTTACTGGGATATAGCCGCTACTATAGTGGGAGTCTGTTGGTGCCTATAGGCATCCATATCTTGAACAATACCGAAGCCATCCTCCTGACCATGCAGGAGATTCACCGCGGGTTCAGTTTCTAACGAAGCTGAATTTCTCAGGCTCTATGACCCCTTCCTTGACCGCATAGAGTACGGCTCCTGCGGTATTATTCGCTCCTATCTTGTTCAATATGTTCTTGCGGTGGGTGTTCACCGTATGGCTGCTGAGGAACAGCATCTCCGCGATCTCGCCATTGGTATGCCCCACCGCAATGTACCTGAGGATTTCAGTCTCACGATCGGTTAGCAGAACCGGGGCACAGCTCAATTCCATGTCCTCCAAGTCCATCAGATCGATGTTCTGAAGATCTAATAACCTGAGGATGTCTCCGCAGAAGAAGACTTTTCCCTTTTGTGCCTGAAGAATGGAATCCTTGATCTCATCTATAGAACAGTCCTTCTTCACATAGGCTGTGATACCCATCTTCACTGCGGACAAGATGGTGTTGGAGGATTGAATAGGTGTGATGGCCACAATATGAGTCTTTGGAAATTTCTCCTTGATCCTTTGAATGGACTCTAATCCGAAATTCTCAGCTGAAAAATCCAATAAAATGACTTGCGGTGCGGTCTTAAGACCAAGAAGCTCACTCGATCTGGAGAAGACCTCAACTTTGTCTACTTCATCCATACTCAAAGCTAAAGCCTTGAGCCCCAGAACATCCAACTCGTTATTATCTCCAATGGCAAGAAACATAGGTCTTATCATTTATTTAGAACAAATATAAATAAGCCAAGGCTAGGAATACGGCCTTAGATCTTCTATTCATCAACAATCCTTGTCGATATCGATGACCAGACCTTCTTCAGCCAATCTAGACTGAGGAAAGACCTCCTTCGCTTGAGCCAAGAGCTCATCCAATTCCCGATAGCGAGCAGAATAATGTCCAAGCAAGAGCTGGTCTACTTCTGCCTCTTTGGCAATCATGGCGGCCTGTCGTGCTGTGCTGTGCTGGGTCTTCTTAGCTCGTGCTGCGTCCATATCCATAAATGTCGCCTCATGATACAAGAGGTCGCACCCTTTCACATGCTCAACGACACTCGGGAAGTAGCCCGTATCGCTACAGTAAGCGTAACTGGTCGGTTTCGGAGGATCCGTGGTCAATCGCTCATTGGGGATGATCTCCCCTTCCTCGGTGATGAAATCCTCACCCATAGTCAAGGGGACCCGCTGTTTGATGGGCACATTGAAGAATTCCAACTTCTTCTTGATGAGCTTTCGCGGACGGGTTTTTTCCTGAAAATGAAATCCTGTAGTTGGCACTCTGTGCATCAATGGAAAGCTCTTCACCAGAAGGTGAGAGCTTTCATAGATCAGCGCTGACTTTGTATGATCGGTGACTTGGAAATGGATGGGATATTGGAACTTGGACCCCGAATACCTGCAATGGGAAGTCACCAAGTCCTCCAAATGCTCAGGCCCTATGAGTGTGATCTCCTTGGTACGGCCGAGTAGGTTCATGGATGAGAGTAGTCCCACCAAACCCAAATAATGGTCGCCATGCATATGACTGATGAGCACATGGCTCAGCGATTGCAATTTGAGATGTTCTTGGCGCATTCGAAGCTGAGTGCCCTCTCCGCAATCGATCAAGAAGATCCCATCAGGGGTATTTAAGAGCTGTGAACTTGGATTCCTCTGTTTTGCTGGAAGAGCTGATCCACATCCCAATATGGTCAGTCTGAGAGCCAAAATTCAGAGGGTTGTAGAAATCAATATTTGCCGTAGATCATGCGCTTCGTGATGATGCCAGCCGATGTCTCGATAGAGTAGAGATAGATACCCGATTCCAAGCCTTCTGGTTGATAGGTGAAATTATTATCACCTCTCTTCCCTTGGATTTCCTCGAAATCCACTTCCTGCCCCAACATGTCCATCACCCTGAGTTTCACCACTTCATTCCTATTGAGATAGAATGGAATGATGGTACTGGCCTTGAAGGGGTTGGGCTTGTTCTGATACAATCCGGGCTGATCACGGTTAAGATCTTCAATACTCAGAGGTTCATCAGTGACTACGATGCGATAACCATCGAATGTGATAGGCACGGAGATGGGAGAACCCAGCAAAGCCAAGTGTGCCACCAGATCCAAATTCAAGATGAAGGTTCCCGTTTCCGTAGGAATACCGCTTATGGTGGCGCATCCTTGTTGTGAGGCTAGGAAGGTACAGTCGTTCGAAGACTGAGAATTACACGAATAAATCAATCCAGCTGGCAGTCCCAAGACGGTCTCTACACTTCCAGAATCTATGGGGAGTGGCGGTAGACTGAACCCTGGTATCAAACTGGCATTATTGGGGACAAGAATGTCAATCTGTGCGAAGTACTCTTGATTGAGCACGGCAGGAGGGAAATTGGTCATCGTATCTGGCCATACGCCAAAGACTGAATCAGCATAAAGAGGGTCAGGCGTGCATTGAGAAACCCCCGTGGTGAACAGACCGAAGGAAAAGAGAAGGGCGAGTATGGGTGTCTTCATAAGATATGTTAAAACGATTATTCCGCACCGAGATCCCTGCTGACGATCTCCATATAGAGAAGGTCTTCCGCCTCGGCAAGAGTTGGGGTGATATTCAGCACTGTATCCAATTGTGAGATAGATACTAGTTTCGCCACAGCAGGCTCTAGACCGGTTAAGACGAAGACTCCGTTCTCTCCTTTACAGAGTCTATTGGCCACAAGAATAGCGCTCAAGCCTGATGAATCACAGTAACGCGTTCCCTTGAGATCGATGATGATGTGCTTCACCCCGTTCTTACTGAGGTGAACAAGCTCAGATTTAAGGTCGGGCGCATGCTGAGCATCCAACTTCTCCAACTTAGAAGACACTACGCTGTGCTTCTCTTTGTTTGCAACTTCGAACTTCATGTCCTTTAGCGTGTTTGTAACAAATCTAATCAATTTTAAGACCTGCTCATTCCTTGGGCCAATAGGAAGATAACAGCCATACGAACTGCTACCCCATTCTCCACTTGCTCCAGGATGACCGACTGATCGGAGTCCGCCACTTGGCTGGTGATCTCGACCCCTCTATTGATCGGGCCTGGATGAAGGATGACCAATTCTTTCTTCAACTGTGATAAGCGCTCTGCATTGAGTTGGAACTTGAGCATATAATCCCTCAGCGAAGGAAAATTAGCATCGGTCTGGCGCTCCATCTGTATGCGAAGCATGTTGACAGCATCGCACCATTCCAAGGTCTCATCAAGGTTGTTCGACACCTCCACTCCCAATGAATCTATATACTTAGGAATCAATGTGGTAGGTCCGCACACTCTGACCATAGCCCCGAGCTTCTTCAAGCAATGGATATTGGACAAGGCCACACGACTGTGCGTGATATCTCCCACGATCGCGATGTGTTTTCCTTTGAGATCGCCCAGTTTCTCTTGGAGTGAGAACGCATCTAAAAGAGCCTGAGTCGGATGCTCATGGGTGCCATCTCCGGCATTGATGACCCTGCTATCTACATTCTCAGCGAGGAAGCGTGCCGCGCCAGGTTCAGAATGACGCATCACTACCATATCCACCTTCATCGCCAAGATGTTGTTCACGGTATCGATGAGGGTCTCCCCTTTCTTTACCGAGGAGGAAGCGGCCGAGAAATTCACCACATCGGCCGAGAGACGTTTTTGCGCCAGCTCGAAGGACAAGCGGGTCCGGGTAGAATTCTCGAAGAAGATGTTCGCGATGGTCGTGTCTCTCAGGGTGGGAACCTTCTTGATCGGTCGATTGATGATCTCCTTGAAATGGGCCGCCCATTCTAGGATAATGGTGATGTCACTCTTGGGTAGATCACGTATGCCTAGGAGGTGCTTGGATTGGAGATGCATCATGGTTTTTCATTCTTATCGAAGAGGATGGCCCTCTTGAATCCTTTATCATCCCATTGGACATCCACATGCTGTGAGGCTATGGAATCCACTCGTTTTCCGGTATAGGTCGGTTCGATAGGTAATTGCCTGGAAAACCGCCTATCCACCAGGACCATTAATTCCACATGGGCGGGTCTCCCCAAGCTGATGAGTGCATCCATCGCTGCTCGGATAGTACGGCCGGTGAAGAGTACATCATCCACGAGAACGATGTGCTTCCCTTCAACAGGGAAATCCAGTTCTGTACTGAAGGCCTGAAGGGGCTTCTCCCTTCGCCCAAAATCATCCCTGAAAAACGTGACATCCAAGAGCCCATGGACCGGCTTGCACTTTGGTCTCAGTAACCGAATCTTGTCTACAAGTGCCTTGGATAACAAGGCTCCGGTTCGCTGGATACCTACAATGGCTGAATCCTTGAAATCACCATGCACCTCTATCAGCTCTAGGGCCAACCTGTTCAAGGTCAAGTCCAGCTGTTTTTGATCCAGAAGTGTCAGCGGTTTCATCGCGGGCAAATATAGCGCATCGAAAGGCTCAGAGATGCGATGGGAATCAGTAATCCCTGAGTTCGATAAGCACTTGATTCAATCGGCTAGATGCCAGGAACTGTTTCTCCAGATCGGCTTGAAAAGGCACCGGGGTATCCAAGCTCCCCAATCTCCTGACTGGCGCATCCAAGCAATCAAAGCACTCCTCGTTGATGAGTGAGGCGATCTCTCCTCCTAAGCCACCGAAGGTGGTATCCTCATGAAGGACAAGGACTTTCCCCGTTTTCTTTACTGAATTGAAAATGGCCTCCTTATCCAAGGGTACCAAGGTCCTCAAGTCCAGAATGTCCAGGTCCAAGCCCAATTCTTCCTTGGCCTTCAAAGCCCAATGCACACCCATTCCATAGGTGATGATGCTCATGTCCTCGCCTTCGCTTACTAAGCAGGCCACACCAATAGGCAAGGTGTAATAGCCCTCTGGTACCTCTTGGGTGATGCTTCGATAGAGGGCCTTATGTTCGAAGAACATCACTGGATTCGGGTCTGCAAGACTGGCGCAAAGCAGTCCTTTCGCATCGGCCGGAAAAGCCGGGTAGACCACTTTCAGTCCAGGCACATGGGTGAACCAGGCTTCATTGCTCTGGCTATGGAAAGGCCCGGCTGCCACACCTGCCCCAGTCGGCATGCGTACCGTGACATTCACATTCTGACCCCAGCGGTAATGGAGCTTGGCCAGGTTGTTCACAATCTGACTGAAGCCCTCACTTACGAAATCAGCAAACTGCATCTCTACCATGGCTCGCATTCCAACCACAGAAAGGCCGAGGCCTGCACCTAGTATAGCCGCTTCACACAAGGGGGTATTCCGAACGCGGTCTTTTCCGAAGGCCTCCACAAAACCATCTGTGATCTTGAAGACCCCTCCATATTCTGCAATATCCTGCCCCATGAGAACCAGGTCATCATGGCGCTTCATTCCTTCTTTCAAACCATCCGAGATGGCATCAATCAAACGTTTTTCAGAAGTCTGTCCGCTAGGATCGACATGTTCCAAGGCACTCTCATCGGCATAGACATCCCTCAATTCGATTTCTGTGGACAAGATTACATCAGGGGCATCGAAGCCAATCTTCAGTTCGGCATCGATAAGGGCTTTGAATTCGGCCTGAATGGCCTCCACGCCTCCTTCATCCAACACCCCTTCTCTGAGCAAGAAAGACTCCATGTTCTTTACCGGATCCTTCTTCTCCCACTCGGTGAATAGCTCCTGAGGGACATACTTGGTTCCTGAGGCCTCCTCATGCCCCCTCATGCGGAAGGTCATGCACTCTACTAATATTGGTCGCGGATTCTTGCGCATGTCCTCGGCCAACACACTGAGCTTGGTATAAGTCTCTACGATATTATTTCCAGCGATCTGCACCGCTTCCATCCCATATCCTATGCCTTTGTCAATGAACTGCTTGAACTTGAACTGTTCTGAGGACGGAGTGGAAAGTCCATACCCATTATTCTCCACAATGAACATCACAGGTAGATTCCATACAGCCGCGACATTGAGCGATTCATGGAAATCTCCTTGGCTGGTCCCACCGTCTCCAGTGAAGACCGCAGTGACCTTACCAGTGCCTTTGAGCTTCTGGGCCAAGGCGATGCCATCGGCCACACCTAGTTGTGGACCCAGGTGGGAAATCATACCCACGATATGGAATTCCTGAGTCCCAAAGTGGAAGCTACGATCCCTCCCTTTGGTGAACCCGGTAGCTTTCCCTTGCCACTGAGCAAAGAGTCGGTTCAGAGGGATCTGCCGGCCTGTGAACACACCGAGATTCCGATGCATGGGCAGGATGTACTCATCGCTGTGCAAGGCTTTGGCCAGCCCGACAGATATGGCCTCTTGACCAATGCCACTGAACCATTTGGAAATCTTGCCTTGACGCAGGAGTATGAGCATCTTCTCCTCGATCATGCGAGGATAGAGCAGGCCTTTGTACAGGTCGATCAGTGTGTGATCATCCAGACCCTGTCTAGTATAGGTGGTCTGAAGGGCCTCGGTGACTTCGAGCATAGCTTAGGCCGATAAGAGTTCTTTGACTTTGTCGGCAGCCTCTTGGAGCAGGACGGCTGAATGCACTTGCAATCCGCTTTCATCGATGATCTGCTTCGCCTCGATGGCATTGGTCCCCTGGAGTCTCACGATGATGGGCACCTTGATGTCTCCAATATTCTTGTATGCATCAACCACCCCTTGGGCTACACGATCACATCGAACGATTCCTCCGAAGATGTTCACCAAGATGGCTTTTACCGAAGGATCCTTCAGGATGATCTTGAAGGCTGTCTCCACGCGCTCAGCATCTGCCGTTCCTCCTACATCCAAGAAGTTCGCAGGCTCACCTCCAGAGAGCTTGATGATATCCATGGTGGCCATGGCGAGACCGGCTCCATTGACCATACAGCCCACATTGCCATCTAGCTTCACATAATTCAGTCCCACTTCGCCTGCTTCCACCTCTGTCGGATCTTCCTCAGAAGTGTCCCTCATGGCCAAATAATCCGGGTGTCTGTAAAGGGCATTGCCATCCAAGCTCACCTTGGCATCCACTGCGATGATCTTATCGTCAGAGGTCTTGAGAACAGGATTGATCTCAAAGAGGCTGGCATCGCAACCCACATAGGCCTTATAAAGAGCCGCAACGAACTTGGTCATCTCTTTGAAGGCTAGACCACTCAATCCTAAATTGAAAGCTACCCTTCTCGCTTGGAAAGGCATGAGTCCTACAGCTGGATCGATAGCTTCCTTGAAAATGAGGTGGGGCGTTTTCTCCGCCACCTCCTCGATGTTCATCCCCCCTTCAGGAGAGTACATGATGACGGTGCATCCATTGGCACGATCCAAAAGGACCGACATGTAATATTCTTTAGTCTCGCTGGGTCCAGGATAATAGACGTCCTGGGCAATGAGCACTTTACTGACCAATTTCCCTTTCGCATTGGTCTGTGCGGTGACCAAGTGACCTCCTAGAATGCCTTTGGCCTTTTCAGCGACATGGTCCAAGCCTTTAGCGATGACCACGCCATGTGACCCCGTCTCAGTGACCGTTCCTTTACCTCGACCACCTGCATGGATCTGGGCCTTGACCACAAACCATTCCGTACCTGTTTCCTTGTTCAATGCTTTCGCCTGCTCTGTAGCCTCTTCAGGGCTAGCGGCCACTCTTCCCTCTTGGATGGCGACTCCGAAACTCTTAAGAATGGATTTTCCTTGATACTCGTGAATGTTCATGCGTGATGGCTTTCTTTTTCGGTGGGCGAAGATACCATATCCAACAGATTAGAAAGTGGAATACAAAGGAGATATCCACCAGAAAGCTCTTTCACCACTCCTTGCCCGAACGGTAGACTGTCCCTTTGAAATGTGCCACAAGTTCCTCCTTTTGGTTCTGGACCTTGATGGCGTAGATGGCCACTTTGTTCTTTAAGCTGATCTCGCGAGCATCTGCGATCAATACGTCCTTAGGATAAACAGGTGAGGTATGCGAAATACTGGTCTCTATGCTCATGGACTTGATACCCCGGCTGTTGCAGGCAAAGGCCAATGCACTATCCGCAAAGGAATAGGTGATGCCTCCGTGGGCCACTCCGAATCCATTGACCATCTCCTCCCTCACCGTCATGCGTAGCTTGCATCGCCCTGCGTCCATCTCCAGTATTTCCACACCCAGCCACTGACTGAACGCATCCTTGTCCATCATGTCTTGGACGATATCTTTCGCATCTTTCATTTGCCTGTGTAGGTGGGTTTACGCTTCTCCAGAAAGGCTTTCACTCCTTCCTTGTGATCACGGGAATCAGCCGCCTCGATCTGCAGCTTTTTCTCAGAATTCAGCTGCTCAGTCAAAGATTGGGAGGCCGACAGTTTCAAGAGTCTCTTAGTCAATCCGATGGCCTTGGTGGGGCGTTTCGATAAAGTCTGTGCCATGAGTATTGAGGCTTCGGTCTCTCCTTCTTCGGAGAGGCCAAAGATCATTCCCATCTCCACGGCTTCCTTAGCACTGAGCTTCGCTCCGCTGAACATGAGGGCAGCTGCCCGTTGCTTCCCGACTAGCCTTGGCACAGTGAAGGTGCCCCCACTATCGGGGATGAGGCCGATGTTACTGAAGGACTGGATGAAACTCACCTCTGGACGCGCGTAGGTGATGTCGCAGGCCAAGGCAATATTGGCGCCTGCTCCTGCGGCCACTCCATTCACCAAACAGATGACAGGTTTTTCTATTTCAGTGATCAGAGTGATGATGGGATTATACGTCTCATCGACTATGGTGCCGATTCCAGGTCCACCTTCTGCAGTCGCCTCCTCTAAATCCTGTCCGGCACAGAACGCCCTTCCTGCTCCTGTGATGTGGATGGCTCGCACCGTTTCATCGTCCCTCGCGTCTTCCAAAGCACTTCTCATCTCCTTTCCCATCGGAATGGTAAAGCTGTTCAGTTTATCTGGTCTGTTCAAAGTGATATAAGCGACTCCGTCTTTCTTTTCTGTTAGGATGTGTTCCATGGGCTGATTTGATGGAGGGAAGATAGTGAATGTCCAGAGGAAGGTTCAAGCTTCCAGATTCAAGATTCGAAGTTTAAGGTTTAAGGTTGGAGACCCATTTTTTGAGATTCCAGATTTGAGATTAGACACTTCGGCTCGGTTCAGGGTGAGGGTTTGACCTTCCCACTTGTTCTGAGAGTGTGAGTGTTGTCAGTTCGAGTGATTCCGAGGTGACTCCTGAGCACGATCGGCAAGCTCAGTGACCACGGAGTCCGAGGGAACGAGGAATTGTATCGAGAACTGACAGGGCTGACTTAATAGCTATAGCCTTTATCTCAAAGAAGCTCTCAAAGCATCTCCTACACGACTCTCCCACTCCTCTTTGAGGATACTTAGCACGATACTACTTCTTCGTCCGGTCGGTGAGGTGCAGTTGCTCCTCAGAATACCTTCCTCCACACATCCGATGCTCTTCATCGCAGCAATACTTCTGGCATTGTTCATGTCAGCTCGAAATTCGACCCGCTCCAGTCTAGCCTCCCTGAATGCATAGTCCAACATCAGCCATTTCATATGTCTATTCAGGCCTGTGCCCTGAAAGGCATTCCCAAGCCAGGTGAAGCCTAATTGTGTTGTAAGATGATGATTCTGAATGTCATAGAAACGAGTGCTTCCAGCATAGGCTTGGGCTGATTTGTCATAGATGATAAAGGGGAAAACTGTTCCACTCACTCGTCCGTCTATAGCGAGCTTTATGTAATTGAGCATGTTCTCCCTTCCTCCGCCTTGGACCAAGGAATAGGTCCATAGCTGGGGTTCATTCAGCGCAAAGGGCATCAAGTGCTCACTATCCTCGGCTCGTAAGGGCCTGAGTAAGACTCGATCACTCTCTAGGCGTATGTCCGTGTTGACATCTATCATTTGTCAAGGTCTTGGCAACAGTCCATAATAATTCCACAAGCTTCCCTGATCTCCTCTTCCGTAATGATCAATGGCGGTTGGAGTCGGAAGCTCACAGGGTCTGAAAGGAACCAGAAGGTGATGACCCCTTTCTCCAAACAGCGAGTGACTACTTGCTGTACAATCTCTGGTGACGCGAATTCGACCGCCATCATCAAGCCCTTTCTTCGGATCTCCTTGATCGCAAGATGAGTCAACAGCGACTCGAATAGCGCTCCTTTCTCTTCGACAAAACATATCAGGTCGGATTCGCGAAGCACATTCACTGTGGCCAATGCCGCTGCACAATTCACTGGATGCCCTCCGAAGGTGGTGATGTGTCCTAACATCGGATCATGCGTCCAGAGCTGCATCAGTTCCTGACTGGCTATAAAGGCTCCGATGGGCATGCCGCCTCCCAAAGCTTTGGCAAGACAAAGGATGTCCGGCTGTATCCCGAAATGCTCGAATGCGAACATGGCACCTGTACGGCCCATTCCAGTTTGGATCTCATCCATGATGAGCAAGGCGCCAACCTCATCACAACGTTCCCTCAAGGCCTTCATGTAGGAGACCTCAGGAATCCTAACCCCTGCATCCCCTTGGATAGGCTCTATTACGACTCCGGCCGTGTCCTCATCGATGATGGTCAGATCCTGATGAACATTGAACCTCATGAAATGCACATCAGGCAGAAGAGGACGGACATGGTACTTCTTCCTTTCATTGCCGGTAACGCTCAAAGCCCCATGGGTACTCCCATGATACGAACGGTGGCAGGCCACGAGTTTGGTCCGTCCTGTGGCACGCTTGGCCAGTTTCAGAGCCGCTTCGATGGCCTCGGCCCCTGAATTCACTAAGTAGCTGCACTCCAAGCCCTCAGGCAGAATTTCTGCCAAACGCTCCGCCAAGTCCACCTGAGGCCCTTGGATGAGTTCACCGTAAGGCATGACATGGAGGTACTTCCCTAATTGATTCTCAAGGGCCTTGATAACTGCTGGATGCCTGTGCCCCAGATTGCACACCGCAATTCCTGAGACCAGATCCATATAGCGCTTTCCAGCGGTATCCCAGATATATAGCCCTTCAGCCTTATCCACCTCTATTGCCAAAGGATGGGGCGAAGTGGGACTTAGATAGGTCAAGAATCGATCAGCTGCCGATGAGGCCTTGGTCTTCATTGGAGTTTGGGATTATCCCGATGGCGGTCCTTGTCGCGGTCGGTCTTCTTTTGGAAATTACGCTCAAGAGCTTCGGTCATATCCACTCCCGTTTGATTGGCAATGCAGAGCGTCACCCATAGGATGTCAGCCAGCTCATCCCCGATGTTCTTGCCCTTCTCGCCTTCCTTGAAGGACTGATCGCCATAGGTGCGCGCCATGACACGAGCCAGTTCGCCTACCTCCTCTGTAAGGATGGCCATGTTCGTCAGCTCACTGAAGTAGCGGACGCCATGGCTTGTGATCCATTCATCTATCTGTGTTTGTATCGCTTTCAATTCCATGTCTCGAGTTCTTGAACAAAGGTAGAACGAGCAGGACTATGATGCAGGGCAGTCCGACATAAAGCAACTCGCTCAGAATGACCTGGTATCCCCAGGTACTGAAGAAGCCCTGTATACCCAACGGAGAGACCCGTATGGGGCGCCAGGGAAGGAAATGCCGTGCATCAGAGAATGGCCAGAAATAAGCGACCCCTCTACCGCCATCGGTCAGGCCGTCCAATAGGCCATGTGAGGCCATACATAGGAAGAGAAAAAGAAAGGTTTGCTTTTTCCGTGTTTTGAAAAAAGTGCTAGCGCTTGCTGCTGAGAGGAAGGAAAAGACAATGCTATGCGTAAACCCCCTGTGCCCCCATGGACTGTCATAGGACACCCCGTTGAAGAAGCCCAACACATCCAGATCAGGAAGCTTGGTGAAGATGATACCGAGCGTCAGTAGAGCAACTTGAGGCTTTTGTAAGCCGATCTTGCCCGTGGTGTAGCCCAGCAATCCATGTCCGAAAATGGTCGCCATGGCCCTTAGTCCTTTTGTCGGCTATCGATGATGATGGTTACCGGGCCATCGTTGATGAGGTCCACTTTCATATCGGCCCCAAAGATTCCTGCATGAACTTGCTTGCCGAGCTCTTTTGAACATTGACCCAGAAACCCTTCATACATAGGAATGGCTTGCTCAGGGCGAGCTGCCACAATGAATGAAGGGCGATTGCCTTTCTTGGTGCTGGCATACAAAGTGAATTGGCTGATGACCATCAGATCCCCTTCCACATCTTTCAGAGAAAGGTTCATCAATCCCTTCTCATCGGAGAAGATGCGCATGTCCAAGAGCTTTCGAATGCACCAGGCCCTGTCTTCCTCTGTATCCTCTTGGTGGATACCCAGGAGCACCAGTAGCCCATTGCCAATGTGATCATGGACCTTTCCCTCGATATAGACGCTGGCTTCGGAGACCCGTTGGATGACCAGTTTCATGCGTAGATATCCTTTCGATAAGGTCCTTCCTTATCATGATAGATGTTGTAATAACTGTTATAGCGGCTTTCTGCCAAGGCCCCGTTCTCCAATGCCTTCAGAACGGCACATCCTGGTTCATTCATGTGCTGGCAGTCATTGAACTTACAATCCTCCAGAAGGGTCCGCATCTCAATGAAATAATGGGACAGCTCTCTGGGTTCCACCTCCACCACTCCGAAGCCCTTGATTCCCGGGGTATCTATAATGAATCCACCAATATCCAAAGTATGCATCTGCGCGAAAGTGGTCGTGTGCTTGCCCTTATTAAAGGAAGAGGAGACCTCATCGGTCTTCAGCTCGAGGCCGGGTTGGATGAGATTGGCCAAGGTGGATTTGCCCACCCCTGAATGTCCGGTAAGCAGGGTCACCTTGTCCTTGAACAAGGGGATGAAATCCTCCTCACTGGCCGTATTCAAAGAGGTGGAAATGCAGGGGTAACCGATGCGGGTGTAGAGTTCCATGACCTCAGACAGCTCTGACTTCTTGACCCCATCAAGGAGATCTGTCTTATTGAATAGTAAGACCGCAGGAATGTGATAAGACTCGGCTGAGACCAGCACACGATCGATGAAGCCTGGCGAGGTAGCTGGGCTCTGTAAGGTGATGATGAGGATGAGTTGGTCCACATTGGCTGCGATGATATGCGACTCCTTACTTAGATTGGTCGCCTTTCGTATCAAGTGGTTGTCCCTCTTCTCTATCTTGACAATGACATGCTGCCCCTCTGACTCCTCCACGTCCACA
>JAQCAN010000042.1 GCA_027621335.1 Bacteroidota bacterium | reverse complement strand
GCAAGCGATCATCTTGGATAACTACACCCACCTCAGGGAAGGTAAACTCCTCTTTGTAGATGTGAATCATCAGAGGATGTATGTCTTGAACCATAATCGCATCATAGAGAACTTCCAGATCTCCACCTCCAAATATGGCGAAGGAGAAATGGCCAACAGCAACAGGACCCCACTGGGGATGCATTTTGTGGCCAAGAAGGTCGGAGATGATGCCAGCCTGAATACCATCTTCAAAAGTCGCACCAATACTGGTAAACAGGCTACCCCCAATGATGCTCGCTTCAAGGATAAAGACTTGATCACTACGCGCATCATGTGGTTAGAAGGAGGTGAGGAGAGAAACAGTCTCGGTTCCTCTAGCAGCTTGAGAAGGTACATCTATATCCATGGTACCCCAGATGAAGCTCTGCTCGGTCAACCCGCATCCCATGGTTGTGTAAGGATGAAGAACTTGGATGTCTTTGCCCTCTATGAATTCGTTGAAGAAGGAACGCCCGTTGTCATTTGGAAAGATGGATTCCTTGTCCCGGATGTCATTGCCGACCTTCCTGGCTTAAAGCCTCAGTTGAGCAAGAAAGAACTCAAACTTGCTGCTAAAAGGCAGAAAGAAGAAGCTAAAGGTTCGGCCAAACTTTAAGTCTCCTCCCCTTATCCTATCTGTTAACTTTGCCTGACTCAGAGCCAAGGCTGCGCTTTTACTTGTGAATTGCGCCCGGGCTTTGGCCTAATTAACCCTTCTTTGATGACACAGAAGAAAGTTGCCCTCATCACAGGTATCACCGGCCAAGATGGAGCATACCTCGCAGAGCTCTTATTGGGAAAAGGATACGAGGTACATGGAATAAAGCGCAGAAGTTCCCTCTTCAATACAGATCGTATTGACCATCTCTACCAAGATCAGCATGAGAGCCATGTTCGCTTCTTCCTTCATCATGGAGATTTGACTGACAGTTCGAATCTGATACGAATCATCCAACAGGTCCAGCCGGATGAGATCTACAATCTGGCTGCACAATCCCATGTCATGGTCTCCTTCGAGATGCCAGAATATACAGCCAATGTGGATGCCATGGGCACTCTACGCATGCTGGAGGCCATCCGTACCTTGGGTTTGGAAAAGAAGACCCGCTTCTATCAAGCATCTACCTCAGAGCTTTATGGGAAGGTGCAGGAGGTTCCCCAATCGGAGACCACGCCTTTTTATCCGCGCAGCCCCTATGCGGTAGCGAAATTATACGGCTTCTGGATCATAAAGAATTACAGGGAGGCCTATGGACTCTATGCCTGTAATGGCATACTCTTCAATCATGAGAGCCCATTGAGGGGAGAGACTTTCGTGACACGAAAGATCACCCGTGCGGCTGCCAAGATCAAACTCGGACTTCAAGACAAACTCTACCTTGGGAATCTAGATGCGAAAAGGGATTGGGGACATGCCAAGGATTATGTTGAAGGCATGTGGCGCATCCTTCAGCAGGAAACACCTGATGATTTCGTGCTATCTACTGGAGAGACCCATGCGGTGAGGGAATTCGTGCAATTGGCGTTTCAAGAATTAGGGATGACCCTGAGATGGGAAGGAAGCGGAGTAGCTGAGAAAGGCTTAGATGCTGCAAGCGGCAAAGTGCTGGTAGAAGTGGATGCCAAGTATTTCAGGCCAACAGAGGTCGATTTGCTCTTAGGTGACCCCAGTAAAGCATATAGAGAACTAGGCTGGAAACACCAACACACCTTCGAACAGCTCGTCAAGGAGATGGTCACAGAAGACCTGAAGCTCTTCCAAAGGGATGAGTACCTCCTCAAGGGAGGGCATAAAGTGATGAAGTACCATGAATAAGGACTCAAGGATCTTCGTAGCCGGTCATCGCGGAATGGTGGGCTCAGCGATTGTAAGAGCTTTGGAGGAAAGAGGATACAAACACCTCATCACCAGAACCAGCGCGCAATTGGATCTTCGGGATCAGCCTCAGGTGAAGGAGCTCTTCGAGAAAGAACGTCCTGAATTCGTATTCCTAGCGGCCGCCAAGGTGGGGGGCATCATGGCCAATAACACCTTCAGAGCCGATTTCCTGTATGACAACCTCATGATAGAGGCGAACGTCATCCATCAGGCATATCTGCATAAGGTGAAAAAGCTCCTTTTCTTGGGAAGCAGCTGCATCTATCCCAAACTGGCCCCTCAACCTCTAAAGGAAGAATACCTTCTGACTGGGGAGCTCGAACAGACCAATGAACCATACGCCATTGCAAAGATCACAGGAATAAAACTTGTAGAGTCCTATAGAAGGCAATACGGATGCAACTTCATCTCCGCCATGCCGACCAACCTCTATGGACCCAATGACAATTACGACCTGAACAAGTCCCATGTGCTCCCTGCCCTCCTGAGGAAATTCCATACGGCCAAGGCCGAAAGTCTGCCAGAGGTGCAGATCTGGGGAACGGGCACTCCATTGCGGGAGTTCCTCCATGTGGATGACCTAGCAGAAGCTTGTCTCTTAATGATGGATAGCTATGATGAGGAATTATTCCTCAACATCGGAACAGGTCAGGACCTCAGCATCAAGGACTTGGCTGAAATGATCAAGGACATTGTAGGTTATGAAGGCCAGCTGCGCTTTGACACCACCAAGCCAGATGGGACACCGCGTAAACTAATGGACGTTTCCAAGATCAAGGCGATCGGATGGTCTCCAAGGATATCTTTATCAGATGGAATCAAGAAGGTCTATGAAGAAGAGGTTCGACACGCTGTTTTTGTGGAGCAGCCTTAGCTTCTTCCTCCTTTTCATCTCTACCCCTGCGCTCGGCCAGTATTACAACTACCCGATCAATAGTTACTCCCAGTACTTCTTGGAACAAGGGGATAGCACCCTGAATGGCAGCTTCCGCTCTCTGCCCGAATCCTGGTATGAGCTCAATGGGGTGAGAGGCTACACCGATGAGACCTATTACTCTGAGCTGGGAGAGAAGCTCTTCAATGACCATCTCATCAGCTTGGAGAAGGATGACTTCCAAGTCTACATCGACCTGCTGCTCCACTTCGAGGTGGGCCGAGAATTCAGCGATACCACCAGCTATTCAGACACAACCCTCTTGTACCGCAACATGAGGGGCTTCTCGGTCAAAGGGAACATCGGAAAGAAGGTCTCCTTTGAGACCACCTTTCGTGAAATCCAATCCACACTCCCCCGCTATCTGTATGATTATACCGAGCAATCAGGTGTAGTTCCTGGACAAGGCCGCACGAAGCCTTTTGCCAATGGTGCCTTCGACCACAACATCGCTGAAGGCTATGTCTCCTATGAGGCGGCCGAATGGCTGAACATCCAATTTGGTTCACAAAGGAATTTCATCGGTTCGGGAAGACGTTCCCTGCTCCTTTCCGACAATGCCTTCACCTATCCTCAAGTGAAGTTGAACTCACGTTTCTTGGATGGGAGACTAAGGTACCATGTCATCCAAGCTTGGTTGCAGACATTGGATCGTTTGCCAAGGGGCGATAGCCCTGAAAGCCTTTTTGCTCCTAAATCAGGGAGTTTCAAATACCTTGAATTCCAGCCCATTGATGAGGTGAGTATCGGGCTCTTCGAAGGGTTCATCTGGGACGGTTTCGATGCATTGGAAGGGACAAAAAGTCCACCACTAGAGGCGTACCTCCCAATCATCGGCCTTAATAGCGTGTTAGATGGGCTGACTGGAGAAGATTCGAATGGTCTTATCGGGTTCGATGTGGTCGTCAAACCTATACAAGGAATCAAGGTCTTTGGTCAATATGCCGCAGATGGAAAGGACCAGAATGGTTATCAGCTCGGAGCCAGAACTAACAGCCTCCTTCTTGAAGGACTCTCCATCAATCTGGAGTACAATTCCACGACAGCTTCGGCCTATGGTGCCTCTAATCCTGCACTAGCCTATACGCATTACAATCAGCCACTCGCCCATCCCATGGGAAGTGGCTTCAGTGAGACCCGCTTGGATCTTCTTTACTTCTACAAAAGACTGTTTTTGGATGCATCAATCGTGAATGCGCAAACCTCATCTAAAAGCGACCTGGGATATACCGGTGATCAGTTGTTCACCGCGCTGGAAGAGAATGGGTTCGACTTAAAGGAAAGGGACTTGTTTCATATAGACGCTCGTATCGGTTATTTTTTCAACCCGAAATCGAACTTCAACGCCTATCTGGGCTGGATGTACCGTACCGAGAACAGGGGGACCATCGATGACCGATTCAACATGTTCAAATTCGGGATAGAGATGAGCCTGATGAATACCTATGAAGATTTCTGAGTGAGCCCTCCCTTAGCCTTGATATTGCCTAACTTTGAGACAACCTGAGAAGATTTTATGGACATCGTAATCCTCGGATTTATCACCTCATTCTTCATTGTTCTCTTGGCGACACCTTCATTGATCAAGGTGGCCAAGCTGAAGCATCTGGTCGATGAGCCGTCTGAAGCAAGGAAACTGCATGTGAGCAGTATTCCTACAATAGGAGGCATCATCATCTTCGCTGGGTTCATCTTCTCCTATGCCCTTTGGTTTCCTTCTGAGAACAGGAACTATTTCTACAACCCTGATGACCTATTAGGAGCTTTCGACCAGTTCAAGTACATGATCGCAGCCCTACTCATCCTCTTCTTTGTAGGAGTCAAGGATGACATCATCGGTACAGCTCCGCTGTACAAACTCCTCGGTCACATGATCGTGGCCTTCATCCTAGTGCACATGGCAGATGTTCGCATCGTGAGCATGCATGGGATATTGGGTGTGGACCTTTTACCAATGTGGGCGAGCATCCTGCTTTCTGTCTTCACCTACATCGTGATCGTGAATGGATTCAATCTCATTGATGGGGTGGATGGACTGGCGGCTGGAGTGGGGTTCATCGTCTCTATCCTTTTCGCCATCTGGTTCAAGATGTCCGGGGACATCCCCTTGACCTTATTGGCCTCTTCATTGGCCGGAGCACTTTTGGCCTTTCTCATTTTCAATTTCAATCCGGCCAGGATCTTCATGGGTGACTCTGGTTCCATGATCGTAGGTGCGGTAGTGAGCGTTCTTGCCATTCGCCTCATCGAACATGATACAAGCCTGCTCCCTTCACCAGTATCTGGCGTCTCTACCCCTATGATGGCCATGAGCTTACTCAGCTATCCTCTGGTGGATACCTTGAGGGTCTTCTTCATCAGGGCGGTGAAAGGTATATCTCCTTTCTCGGCAGATAAGAACCACATCCATCATGGCCTATTGAAGCTTGGTCTTAACCATAAGGGGACGGTGTTGACCATATACGGGTTGAACCTCTTGGTGGTCTTCAGCAACTTCCTTTTAATGGGATTGGACATCAACTTGAGCTTCCTCATCCTGTTCCTCCTTGCCAATATCCTCTATCAAGCTCCATTGCTCTTCCTTCCAAAAAAGGGACGATGAGAGGCTTTGTGATGACCATACTGAGCTTAGTGCTGGTGTTCAGCAGTTCAGCGCAGGTGACGGGCCTTTTTATCAATGACAATGTGGACTTGAGGACGTGGGAGGAACATCTCGCAAGACCAGATATCTCTTTCCATAGTGCGCTGAGAAGCTACGGCCATGCTGGAGGTTTCGACACATCAAAGGTCAAATTAGCCGAGGTCTTTCGTCATAGGGTCATCCCCCTCTTGGACTTGACCGGCTCAGCGCAGGTCTCCGATTCCACCGTCAGTGGTCAGCGTGCTATCATGGGACTTGGCCTTGAGGAAAGATTCGGGAAGCGCTGGTCACTGGATCTGGCCGTCCTTGGAGGCTTCTCTAAGCAAGCTGAATTCTATGAGCCGTACACTGAAAAGGCCGAAATCTTGGAGGGGTATGGTCAAGCTTCTCAGAACAATGACCTATACACCTTCTGGGACATCAACGGACGGCTCCAGTTCCAGGCGGATGAGCATTTCTCCTTTGAAGTAGGAAAAGCCAAGCATTTCTTAGGGGATGGATACCGCTCGCTTTTCCTCTCTGATCATGCATCTCCATATCCATACCTCAGAATAGACACCAAGGTCTGGCACCTTCACTACATGAACCTCTTCTCATGGCAGCAAGGCATGTTGTATCCTGGAGGTGGTCCCTCTGCGTTCGAGGACAAGTTCACGAGCACCCACCTATTGAGTTGGAACATCTCCGAAACCTTCAATATCCAACTCTTTGAGACCATCATCTGGCAGGGACAGGACAGCTTGTCCAATCGGAATTTCGATGTTCACTATCTGAACCCTATCATCTTCTATCGTCCAGTGGAGTTCTCCTCTGGATCAGCGGATAATGCCATCATCGGCTTAGGCCTGTCATTCCTCGCTTGGCCCAAGTATCAGCTCTATGGGCAAATTGCATTTGATGAATTCCTGCTCAGCGAATTCAGGAATAGGACAGGCTGGTGGGGAAACAAGTTCGGAGTCCAAGCTGGAGTCAAAGGACATCCCTTTGCCACTGCTCCGAAGCTCTTCATGCAGGCCGAAGTGAATATCGTCAGGCCCTTCACCTATTCTCATGGTAGCCCGGTTCAGAGTTACACCCATCTGAACCAGAGTCTGGCCCATCCACAGGGCTCCAACTTCACTGAGTACATGGTGATTGCCACACAACGCTGGAAGGATTATGAGATTCGAGGTCGATTAGCCTATGTTATGAAAGGTTTTGACGAACTCGGACGCAATCTAGGTGGCGATATCTTCAGAAGCTACGAGGGGCCATTCATGAATTTTGACAATGTCATCGGTCAAGGTCTACGTGCCGAGCTTTGGAGTGCTGAATTATTTGGCTCTTGGATCCTTGATCAGGAGAGAGACACACGTATCCAACTGGGATACAGCCTTCTGCATCAAGGAGGAGAGTTGGATGGCCAGATGATACACGGCCTCCAGCTCAGTGTTCGCAGTTCACTAGGGGATGGCTATCGTTAAGTGAACTCGGTTTTACCCTCCCATGCGAAGCACTATGCGTAACTTTGCAGTCCTTTAAGAAAATCTATTTCATTGGCACCTCAAGACGAGCTGAGCATATCACAGAGTGCGTCCCCTTCAATGGTCAAGGATCTCATAGCCTTACTTAAACTTCGTCTGGCCACTTTGGTGGTTATTTCTGCAGCCCTTGGGTATGTCCTGGCCACTGGACCGGGCCATATTGAATGGAGTGCTTTCATTGCCTTACTCATAGGTGGCTTCATGGTCACGGGCGGAAGCAACGGTCTCAACCAGTACTTTGAAAGGGAAAGTGACGTCTTCATGGAGCGCACAAAGGATAGGCCATTGCCCTCAGGGCGTCTATCTCCTATGACCGCTTTGGTCTTCAGTTCGGTGGTGGGAGCCCTTGGACTGCTCCTCCTCCTCGTCTTCACGAATTTCAATGCGTTCATCCTAGGTCTGAGTGCCTTGGTGAGCTATGCCTTCATCTATACGCCATTGAAGAAGAAGACGCCTTGGGCCGTCTTCGTTGGGGCCTTTCCTGGCGCCATTCCTCCCATGTTGGGCTGGATAGCGGCCACAGGCGAGTTCGGATTGGAGCCTGGGGCACTGTTCGCCATTCAGTTCATCTGGCAGTTCCCTCACTTCTGGTCCATCGCTTGGGTATTGGATGATGACTATAAGAAGGCAGGTTTTCGCTTGCTTCCATCTAAAGGCGGAAGAGATCAGCAATCTGCCTTCTTGGTGCTCATGTATTCGCTTTTCCTCATTCCCGTGGGCATATTGCCTTGGGCATTGGAAATCACAGGTCCTATTTCGGCCGTTGTCGGTGTGGCCTTAAGCAGCTTTTTCACCTATATGGCCTATCTATTCTATATAGAACAGGATCTGAGGTCAGCGAAGCAATTGATGTTCACCACGTTCTTCTATCTACCTATACTTCAGATTGTTTTCGTTCTGGATAAACTTTGAACCCGATTTAATCATGGATACCCTCGCTTTGGAAAATCAAGCCTCTAACTCAATGGACCCTAAAATGGTCAAAGCCAAGAAAATGCTCTTGGTCGTTGGCATTGTGAGCATCATCATGATGTTCTCTGGGCTGACCAGTGCCTACATCGTTTCGCGAGGTGGGGCGCCTTTCTGGGTGAACATCACCTTGCCGAGTGCCTTTTGGGTGAGTACAGTCCTTATGCTCTTGAGCAGCGGCACGATGTTCATAGCCGTTCGGGCCATCAAGAAAGATAATAAGCGCTTGACCACCATGATGCTTCTAACCAGCCTCGTCCTTGGGTCAGCATTCGTCTATTCCCAATTTCAAGGATGGGGAGAGATGGTGGACAATGGTCTCTATATGCGCGGAGACTTTCTAGAGAACCTGAAAGGAGAATATGGCCTTGATTATGTGATCACAGAGCAGGGCAGCGGCCGTATAGTGGAATACAGAGATGGCCATTATTATGACCCTAATGACCCTATGGGCACCAAACAGATCGACCAGGAGATCGCGACCATGAGGAATCCTGCCAGTTCCTATATGACGTTCTTGACAGGTTTGCATGCACTGCACGTAGGGGGAGGAATCCTGTATATCCTTTATCTCCTAATCCTAAGCCTTCTGGGCCGCTTGAACAGTGGGAATTCGCTCAAGGTGAGCCAAGGGGCCGTTTATTGGCATTTCGTGGATCTCTTATGGATTTATCTTCTGCTCTTTTTGTATTTTATTCATTAAACTTGCAGCCAATTTATCACCCATTATGGCAGGGCATTCAGGCGATACAGTAAGCACCACTGAGTTATGGGGAGGAGGGCGTTCCCCCTTCAGTGTGAGCTATGGAAAATTGATGATGTGGCTCTTCTTGGTCTCGGATGCCTTGACATTCAGTGGCCTTTTGATTGGTTATGGCTTCATCCGTCACACCTATGAGGCTTGGCCTGTAGGTGAAAAAGTATTCCAATCCCTTCCTTTCGCAGGTGATGGGTTCCCTCTTATCTATGTTGCATTGATGACCTTCATCCTCATTGTAAGCTCAGTGACAATGGTCCTCGCAGTAGAAGCTGGTCACCGTTTGGATAAAAAGGACATCATCAAGTGGTTGACCCTGACCGTCATCGGAGGCTTGTTCTTCTTGTTATCCCAAGTTTGGGAATGGAGCCACTTCATCCATGGGGGTGGGGGATTCATAACGACTACATCCGGTGAGGTATATCATCTGGATCATTTGGAGGAAGATCTTCATGAGGTGAATGGCACATATGTCATGCCCGAGCACCTTACGTTGATTCAGAATAAATACGGTGAAGGTGAGCACACGGTGATCGAAGGAGCGGCTGCTGAGAAGATCTGGGGAACGATGACCGATTATTATCACGGAGCCAATATGCTGAGGAATGAATATGCCCCTCATGCGCCTCAGTATGCAAATTTCTTCTTCTTCATCACTGGGTTCCATGGCTTTCACGTATTCAGTGGAGTGATCATCAATCTCTTAGTGCTCCTTCAAGTCAGAAGAGGAGCCTATGATGAAAGAGGTCATTTTGAAATGGTCGAGAAGACGGGCCTTTATTGGCACTTTGTAGACCTTGTCTGGGTATTTGTATTCACCTTCTATTATCTCGTGTGACCATGGATAGAGACGATCTCATTGTTAACGAATCCTACGCTGTCAATAACCGTCATGATGATGCTCATGGCAAGGAGATTCGAAAAAAGATACTCAAGGTCACTGTGCTATTATCAGTCATAACGGCTATTGAAGTGGCCATTGGGGCCAACATGCCAAGAGAAAGTGGTCAACTGAAATGGGAGATTGTGAAGTATCTCTTCATCATCCTCACTTTGGTCAAAGCGGCATACATTGTTTTGTCATTCATGCACTTGGGCGATGAGCGAAAGAACTTGCGCAATGTCGTTCTCATTCCTTACGCTGTTTTCATCCTTTACCTCATCTTCATTGCTATCATAGAGTCCAACTACGTATTGGACATGTTCCAAGCAGGGTAAATGGATATAGAGAAAACACCGAAGACAAAACAGCGGTTATTCCTGTTCTTTCTGCTTCTGGCGATTCCCTGCCTCATCCTCTTCTTTGGTAAGATGGAGCATAGTTTCAAGACCTTGCCTTATTTCTATCCGGTAGATGTAGTCCAAAAAGAAGTAGCTGGAAAGATGCAGTCGGATACCATCTGGCATTCTATTCCTGAGTTCCAACTCATCGATCAGAATGGAGATTCATTGGATCGTGGCTACATAGAAGGCCATATCACAGTCGTGGACTTCTTCTTTACCTCCTGCAGGACCATCTGTCCCAAGATGACACGTCAGATGAAGACCCTGATCTGGCTACTGGAGGGAGAGTACTTCAAAGAAGTCCGCTATCTCTCGATTTCAGTGGATCCTGAATATGACACCCCTGAAATCCTGAGTGAATACATCACAAACATGGAGTTGAAGACCGACCAATGGGCCTTGACCACTGGTGTAAAAGAAGAGATCTATGACCTTGGGGTGCATGGTTTCTTCCTGACCACTCAAGAGGACCTTGCACTGGCAGGCAATTTCCTCCACTCTGAGAAATTCGTGCTGGTCGATAAGGATGGTCACATCAGAGGCTATTTTGACGGAACGAGTCCAGACGAAATCAGAGACCTCTCTGAAGATGTCAAGATGCTCATCGGTGAAGAGCGCAAAGGGCTGAAGAAATGAAGGAGGATAAGCGGATCATCTGGGGCATCTGGGCCTTCACTGCGGTAGTCTACATTCTGGTCATCATCCTTCATGAGCTTCCGCAGGCCGAGTACATGCCATCATGGATGACAGGCGCCCCTAGGTTCCATGCCGTCCTGAATGGCAGCTGCACCCTTTTCCTTCTGGCCTCGCTATGGTCCATCAAGAACAAGAAGATAGGACTGCATAAGACCTTTAATACGGCTGCCATGCTCTTCAGTCTGATCTTTCTACTCTCTTATGTAGTATTCCATTATTTCTCTGGAGACACGGTCTACGGAGGAGAATACAAGAGCCTCTATTACTTTGTCTTGATTAGTCACGTTGTTTTGGCAGCTCTTTCCCTACCCTTCATCTTGCTCGCCTACTATCGAGGATATACAGGAGCCATCGATAAGCACAAGAAATTGGTGCGATTCACGTACCCTGTTTGGCTCTATGTGACCATTACGGGTGTTCTGGTGTATCTGTTCTTGCAGCCTTATTATGCATTCTAGTATCTTATGGGTATGACAAAAGTCCTGCGTTACATAGCCATTGGTCTACTTTTCATAGGCACCCAGATCGATGGGTTCTCTCAATGCTCAATGTGCAGAGCCGTGATAGAAAGCGATGTCTCCGCGGAAGGGACGCAAGTCAGCAATGGCATCAATGCCGGCATCGTCTATCTCATGGGCTTCCCATACCTGCTCATCTTCGGATTCTTGGCCTATGTGTTCAAGGATCAGCTCAGGGGCATGGTCGCAGACCTTTTCTGATTCCCTTTCTTAGGACACCCCATTAAAAAAACCGAACACAGAACGAGTCCGTGTCCGGTCTTGGTTTTTGAATGAACGAAGGTCCTTAGGACCTTGCTCTTTTAGACTGATCCAAAAGAAAAAGTCACATCCAAGGATGTGACTTTCCAGTTCCAATGGGAATGTTGATGTTTATCTCAGATCGAAGCTTGTCTTACCGATCAATGCCTCTGATTCATACACTTCAACGATATACTGCCCAGTGCTCAATTCCTCTCCAACGGTGTAGAACACACATAGATCCATAGGGTTATTGTCATAACTGAAATCGCGCTTGGCACTGTATCTTCCAGTCACTCCCTCGTATCGGAATGTAGCATTCGGTGAATTCGCATCTTCCAGCACGGCCCCTTCAGGGCTAATGATGCGCATGTAGACAGCTTTGTCTCCTGCGCTGGTGATCCTATTCTCGCCTAAGGTGAAGCATGCTCTGACCATCTCTGCCCTTGAAGCTCTATTGGTCTCATCCTGCTTGCCTGTAGAACGTACTCTGAGTCCACTTGCCACAAGATTCATGGCAGGAATGACGCTTCCTGATTTGATGACGCTGTTCTGATTCTGCACAGTAGACTCCAATCTATCTTTTTCAGTGGTAACAGTACTCAGGTTATCGCTCAAGGTGACATTCTCATTGGTCAACTTCTGATTCTGTTGGTTGAGAGAGTCGATCGTGTAGAGGTAGCCCTTCATGATATCCCTCAGGGTGCGAGCCTCCTTCTTCAACTTGTCGATCTCCCATCGAAGGTTCTTGTCATCCTTGTTCAACTTAGATACCTTTTCCATGAGTTGGGCAATCTCCTCCTTCTGCTGGATGATCTCAGCCGTCAACTCATCATTGTCCACCGTTAGCGCATCGTATTGACTCATCATGGCGGTGAGTTCCTCTTCTAGGTCATTCCGCTCAATGGACAATTCCGTATTGGTCTCGCTCAGATCAGTATTCTCACTTGTTTGCCGTGTAAGAAGGACTAAAAGGATAATGACCAAGACAGACAGCGCCCCGATGATGTACTGAAGCAGCTTGATCTTTTTTTCGGTCGAATCGTTTGAAGTGACCATTGAATGGATAGATTTATCGATTAGTACGTTATCTCACACGACCAACGTAGTATGCTAGAATCGCTTTACTCACGTGGTTTTCAGGACGAAATTAGACAAATTCGAACACCCCGATGATTGCGCCCATCCTCCAACTCTTTTACCCCAGCATTTGTGCTGGATGTGAAGCCACTCTCGTGAGCAATGAGAAGGAGATCTGCACTTTATGTCACCTGGATCTTCCATATACACGCATGCACGATCAGGAGGGAAATATCATTGAACAACGTCTCGCTGGACGTTTCCCGTTCAAAGCGGCCACCAGCCTCCTGTTCTTCCATAAGTCTGGAAAGGTCCAGCGTATGCTCCATGAACTGAAATACAAGGGCAATGAGGAAATCGGGATGATGCTTGGTGCCATCTTGGCCAATGAACTCCATAGCAGTCAGAGGTTCCGAGATATCGATTATGTCATCCCCGTGCCTATCCACCCGCGTAAAAAACGAATAAGGGGCTACAACCAAGCCGAAGTCCTTGCCAAGGGAATGGAGAATCACGGTTATCTCATTCGCCCTGATGCACTAAAGCGGAATAGCCATAGAACGAGCCAGACAAGAAGCGGTATCTATGCCCGTTTCAAGAATGTTGCTGATATCTTTGGCCCGATGCATGTGCAAGGACTTGAACATAAACGCATCTTGCTGCTAGACGATGTACTCACTACGGGTGCAACCCTAGAAGCCTGCGCAAAACACTTGGTGGCCAT
>JAQCAN010000041.1 GCA_027621335.1 Bacteroidota bacterium | reverse complement strand
AAGGTGTTAACTCTGGGTGAGAAGACTCCTTTGAATATCTCTAGTCTACCGGCTGGAATTTACTCTATTAGATTGGTGAGTGAAAAAGGAACTTCTGCAAGACGATTGATTATCGAGTAAGCTCAGTGCAATAAAATGCTGAAGGCCGGCCTATAACAGGGCTGGCCTTTTTTGTGGATAGTTCGGTCCATTCCCTTTCATCATAAAACTTTACCTTCACTCTCTCTTAAAATTCAAGTTCTACATGTCATTCTCCATCAGCGGAAAGCTCAAAGTCGTCAACGAGACCCAACAGATCAAAGACACCTTCAGAAAGCGCGAATTCGTGCTTACTGATGAAAGTGGAAACTATCCTCAGTTCATCCAGTTCCAGTTGATCCAGGATAATTGTGACCTTCTTAATGGTTTTCAACCTGGAGATGAGGTGAAGGTCTTATTCAATCTGAAAGGCCGCGAGTGGGCAAGTCCTTCAGGTGAAGTGAAATACTTCAATTCACTTGATGCGTGGAGAGTTGAAAAGCTTGGTGCGGCTGCACCACAGTCAGCTCCACAATATTCGGAAGCGCCTCCACTTCCTCAAGAGGAGGATGACCTTCCTTTCTGAGCGCGCCTCAATTCCTTACATCCAGGGCGTCTCGCAGCCCATTTCCTACCAAGGTGAAGGCAAGAACTAGAGCGGTTATGCACAATCCTGGCAGGTAAGCCAAATAAGCGAGGTCGGTAGTGATGTAGCCATAGTGCTCTTTGATCATGGTGCCCCATGATGCCATAGGGATCTGTGTTCCGATACCTAAGAAGCTGAGACCCGCCTCTATCAAAATAGCTGATGCGAAATTAGCGGCCGAAATAACAATGACAGGTCCCATGGCATTCGGAAGCATATGTCTCAGCATCAAGCGTGAATGAGAGAACCCCATGGATCGACCTGCCTCAATGAATGCGGCTTCACGCAGGCTGATGAATTGTCCCCTCACGATCCTGGCCACCTCAACCCACATCGTGAGTCCTACAGCTATGAAGACCTGGACAAAGCCTTTTCCTAGGACCAATGTAATGGCAATGACCATAAGAAGAGTGGGAATGGACCAGATCACATTGATGAGCCACATCACCACTTCATCCACCCAGCCTCTGAAGTATCCTGCAATAGCACCCAGGGTGATGCCTATGGTCAAAGAGATGAGAACCGATATGAGACCGACTGACAGTGATACGATGATTCCGGCCATCAACCGGCTCAACAGATCCCTTCCTAAAGAATCGGTCCCTAGTAAGAATCTACGTTCTATGCATCTATTGGATTCGACTTCGGTCTTCAAAGCTTCAATAGAAAGACTCAGTGAACGGCCATCCACCGTATCGAATGAGGCCATTCCTTCCTTGAAGCTATAGCTGCCTTGTTGAAGCGGATAGCAGATATCCGCTAAACTGTATGTGCCCAGAGCATTCCCTTTCCAAAAAGTGGTCAATCCATCCACTGAATAGCTCAAGCTATCATAGACGACCTCAAGATCATTGGCGAGACCACCAAAAAAGAAACCCGAGGCCCAGTGATGTTCAGTAGGCTGATTCCTGCTCACCTTGAGCATGCTATAGGTGGCTCCTATAGGGCTTCTAGCAATGGAAAGCTGCTGCATATTGGCATCCTTACTAGAGTCAGGTCGCACATAGGCCCCCAAGGACGCCACCACTACTAGCAATAGAATGAAGAGAGCACCAAAATAGGCAGGTCTATTCTGCTTGAATCTATAGCTTATGGACCGTTTGTCTGTCACTTCGTGTAGGTTCTATCTTTCCATGAATAACTACCCCAACGTGAAGCAACGAATATCACAGGATACATCAAAACATTGATCAAAAGGGCCAGAGGAAATACCCATAGCAACTCTGATAACTTGAAATGCACCGCTATGATGCCAAGGAATAGGAAGTCGAGTATAGCCTTGACCAGCAGAAGCATTCCTAACAATTCGATTTGCCCAGAGTAGCTGTAGATCGACAACAGCAGTATGAATGAGCTCTGGTGCAAAAGCACGTACCATCCCAACAGCAATGTATCCCCATCCCTGTAGAGAGAGGACTTGGCTGCCCAGCGGAGGCGTTGATGAAATAGCTCTTTAAAGGCACTTGGCATAGGCGTTCTAACCTGAAGAGCCTCGTCAAGAGACCAGCCTATAGAAGCTCCTTTTCCCTTCAAACGATGTAGATTTTGAACATCATCGCCTGAGGCAGTAGCATCGTCCATTTCAATATCCTCTCGCTTTTGCAGGAGGTTAGCCCCATTGGCCATGACAGGTCGCTTCCACCCTGCGGAAGAGAATGTGACCCCGATCAGAGAAAGAAAATCCAATGCGGCATAACGCTCCCATAATCCTCCTTTGACTATGGGAAGCACTGGGAGAAGGACCATCGAAGTCTCCTTGGTGGGCAACCGGCCGAGCTGGTCGAAATAGAACTCTGCTAACCTTACATCAGCATCCAAAGTGAGCACATAGTTCTCTGAACTTGATCTGAGTCCTGTCTTCAAAGCGGCCTTTTTCCCTTCTCCCTTTGTTTTCAGTAGTTCAACAGGTAACTCACCCAGATCTGATAAAACAAAGGCCCCACTGCCATCTGAACTGTGGTCATCAATGAAAATGAATTTATTAACGCTTGAAAGGCTTTGTTGTCCTTTGAAGTCTTTGAGTAGAAACCCGAGATTCTGTCTCTCATTACGAAATGGTATGAGAACATCCATTCTATGAGCGCTTTTCGTGGGCTTCATAGACTGCTTCAAGGCTCTATTCCATCCGATTATGGAATACCCGATGAAAATTGCATGGATAGTCAGAAATACAACGCAATAGAGCAGCATAGGTCAAATCTACATGATGAACATTCTGCCAAGCCTTGAAGGATGAAATTCTATTGAACGGCCTAACTGTATATTTGACCATCATGCCAAATGCAATCAAGACGGACAAGATCATCATGGGAATCGATCCTGGGACAGTCGTCTTGGGATATGGATTGATCCATCTTAAGGATAAGGAACTTATCATGTTGGCAGCAGGATCCATCAAATTGGACAAGTTCTCCGACCAGAGCATACGGCTAATGATCATCTTCGAGCGTCTGACCCAGATCATCGATGAATACCATCCGGACGAAATGGCAATTGAAGCCCCATTCTTCGGGAAGAATGTTCAGAGCATGCTCAAATTGGGCAGAGCGCAAGGTGTCGCGATAGCAGCTGCTTTATCGCGTGACATTCCTTATGTGGAGTATGCCCCTCGCAGGATCAAACAGGCTGTGACTGGAAATGGAGCTGCCAGCAAAGAACAGGTGGCCGCAATGCTCCAGCACGTGATGAAGGATTTCCAAATGCCTAAGGAGATGGATGCTACAGATGGTCTAGCGGCTGCCATCTGCCATCATTATAGTAGCTCAGGGCGAATAGGTTCTACAAGTGGAAGCAAAAAGGGTTGGGCTGGATTCATCAAACAGAATCCAGACAGGATCAAGGATTAAGCCTGTCGAATAGCCTCACAGATAGCCTGCATCCTCTGAGACTCGAAATTCAACTTAGGACGCGAGAAGTCCATATCGGACACACTGTTCATCGGTATGAGATGGATATGGGCATGAGGTACTTCAAGACCGATAACAGTCATACCGACTCTTGTGCAAGGGACAACGTGTTTCAACTTGACTGCCACCATTTTAGCAAATTGGTGGAGCCCAGCGAGATCATCATCGGTCATATCCCATATGAGATCGATCTCCTTCTTCGGTACGACCAGGGTATGACCTTCTGCAAGAGGGGCAATGTCCAAGAAAGCGAGGAAACGGTCATTTTCAGCCACCTTATAAGCTGGCAACTCTCCATTGATGATACGCGTGAAGATAGTTGCCATGTTACCGTGTGATCTCGAGAATTTCGAAATTCATAGTCCCGCCTGGAGTGGAGATCTGTGCTACCTCTCCCAATGCTTTTCCCAGAATTCCCTTACCAATCGGGGAATCCACTGAAATCTTGCCTTTGGAGATATCCGCTTCACTTTCTGCCACCAATGTATAGGACATGGTCATCCCGTTCGTGGTGTTCTTGATCTTCACAGTGGAAAGAATGAATGCCTTGCTATTATCCATCTGGCTAGCATCCAGTAACCTTGCGTTCGAAAGGACGTCCTTCAACTTACCTATTCGCATTTCGAGAAGGCCTTGGGCCTCTTTGGCGGCATCATATTCAGCATTCTCAGAAAGGTCACCCTTATCCCTTGCCTCAGCGATCTGCTGAGTGATCCTGGGACGTTGGACAGATTCCAAATCATGAAGCTCAGCTTTGAGCTTCTGTAGTCCTTCCTCGGTGTAATATGCGATCTGGCCCATGATAGTCGATTCAGAATTTCTTTAATAAAAAATGAGAAAACCCCTCTTGGGGCCTTCTCATCACAAAGATATTTCAAATATATCAGATGTCGACCCTCACCCCTAGGCTATGAACGCCATCGAAAGGGGAGGTATCTCTATATGTGTAGTCAAAGCCTATTGCCCCACCGTCCTTTCCTATGGGCGCTTGAACAGAAACTCCCGCTGTAAGGCCTGTAAGGAACGAAGTCTTATCTGCCGAGGAGGTGGCGCCTTCTTCGACCTGATATCCTCCACGGAGAATGAACATGTTCTTAAAGGCATACTCAGCCCCTAAAGCGATGTTATCCTTAGAAAATGCATTGGATACAAAGGCTCCTGTGGCAGTCAACGTATGGTTCTCAGCAAGGACGAAATCATACCCGATTCCAATCTGGATAAGAGAAGGGATCTCATGACTAGCGGATCGCTGTTCAGCTGTGATGATGGTGTTATCCTCATCATCCAGTGTCGTCTGGAAGCTGAATCCATCTCCACCAAAGCTGATAGGAGGCCCAACATTCTTCAAGGTGATTCCGAATTTTACGTGGTCCCTGTCACCAGTGACATATTGGATTCCTGCATCGAATGACACACCTGATGCCCTTGCATTGAAAATCGACTCAGACAAAAGTCTTACCGTCATACCTCCATAGATGCTGTTCGAGAATTCCTTGGCATACGAAAGTCCGATGTTCATGTTATTCACTGAAAAGGTGGATCCATCGCCTTCAGGGAGGTTCTCCGTGGCGGTAACCAAGTCACCGAAATCGATGGTCATCACAGAAAGTCCGATCACACTGGACTCGCCCACGCGTTGAGAGATTCCGAGAGAGTTGATGGCAATATCCGCACCGCTCATCCAATCCGTGTTCGTGAACATCAGTTCTGTCTTACGGGTGAATGCCAGTCCGGCCACATTCATAAAGGCCCCCTCGATTCCAACGACTGAAGCGACATTCGAATTGGCCAGAGCCGAACTCCTCGCCCAAGGGTTTATCAGTAACTGGGTACCCCCAGCCGTCCCGATCCTATCCTCATTCCCAGCCAATAAGCTCATAGGGCTAATACATGATGCGATAAGGAAACAAACTACTATTTTCTTCATAACGGAATGGTCGTTTAACATCTTGGTCTTGTTGATTTAGGATCAGAAGTTATCTAGGTCGATAGGTCTCATAGCTCCGAACCACTTCACCACTTTCTCTCCGACTCCTGGAACTTCTATATGGAAGATATGCACACCACCTGCGATAGGCACACTTCTTTCATTCTTCAAATCCCATTCAAGGAATGTCAGTGGATTATCCTTTTCCAAGGTTCTCACCAGAACACCCGCAGTATTGTAGATGCGAACTGTACATCGCTCTGGGAGATTGATGACTTTCACTCTGTTATCGAACCTTGTGTTCTCATATATGGGAGCAAATGCATAGTATGGATTAGGAACGACATTGGTCAATGTGAGATCCAAAGCGCTCTCGATGACCGAGGTCACCCCCGTCTGTACTTCGAACCCATCTGTGCTGAAGGAATACAAAGGCATCCAGTTATTCTCAGATTGGGTCATCGCACCAACCATGGCCAATGTATCGGCTTCAGCTGTACCCGGATTCCTTATGAATTCATCAATTTCGAAGTCCGTGCTGTCGCTCACACCGCTATCGTTGTCCCAGTTGAAATATGGGAATTTGGTGGACCACTCATCACTCTCATCCAACCAGAGGTAGTCTTCATAGATATCCGCAACGGTGGCCAACATTGCATAAGGTTTAGCAACCCTCACTCTGATATCCACAGCTGAAGGAATGAGACCTTGTTCAGGAGAAAGCAACGAGAAAGCAGGATTTAGTAATGGGAAGAAAACCCATGTACATGACCTGAATATCCTCTGCCTAGGTTGAATACTACCACTTATGTTGATATTGCTGAAGAGGAATTGAGCGTTATCATATGAAGGCATCCTATCCATGTTGGTCGCCTCCCTTGACTGGTTTCGGAAAACATAGATATAGTGAAGACCTCCTAATCTAGCATTATTAGGATCAGTTAAGAATCCTATTTGACCGAAGTCAAAGTCAGTCTGTGTTGTGGCGGTCACTCCATTATAGAATGATGATGTTGGATTCCACATCATGTCACGTCCATTTTCACTAGCCAACCAACTGTTCTCAGAGAAGGCCATGTTCAGACGCTCACCTGTTTCAATATCAATGGTGTACCCTGGGAACCATCCCATTCCGAAACTGTAATCCAAAAGCTCAGAATCAGTATGTGTCCCTGGGTCTTCCGTTGGCCACACTGCTAGCTTATATTGTGTTTTCTCGGCAGTGCTTAGATCATCCAATCGGTCCTGGGTCATCAATTGCGTACCGAACATAGTGCACTCATCATAGTTCCCACCATTCTGCTGATTCTTACCATTCTTATCAACTGAAAGGGCCACACGAGTGAAGTTCTTCTCAGCTCTTCCCTGTGCTTGGATAGGGAAAACCTGGTTCTCCAAGACTGGCACTCTGGTCCAGAACTGCTTCTCAGGCGTCAAACGGATGTCCACGTTATTCACATCAGACGTCTTGGTGATCTGCAAGGAATTCAGACTCGCATCACTGCAAGGCCCATTCCATGAATGAGAGACCGTAGTCCAAGGGGCCATCCAGCCATTCAGGATTCCCTCGAATGCCTGATTCGGATCTGCATTCGCGTTGTCCAGGTAATAACAGGGACTGGTTTCAGTTTGCCCAGTTTGAGGATTAGTGCTGAAAGGCTGATCTGGATCACAATCCGGGTCCGCATTCTCTGTATTCGTGCCCGAACGTATCCAATCCAATTCAGAAGGCACTCCGTCCACATCTGGAACTCCTATCAACCAAGGAATACTAGGATTCTCAAATACCAATTCGCCTCCAAGGAATTCAGGAACCGTATTGTTCGATGACACTTGATTATAGACTTGCTGATCCACTGTCACGGAGATTCCGTAATCAAGGACCAAGTCTTCACCCCCAACATTGATTCCGTTGGCCGAGAAAATCGTGTCGTTAGGTTCATCGACATTCACCAAATACCATCCGACATTCTGTGACTCTCCAATTTCCCAATCACCATCAATAATATCATCGATAAGATCTCTTCCATTTATTGCTATAAGACCAAGTTTGAAGTTCCCTTTTCTAACATTCAAGGGGTCCACGACTTCGACCTCGATTGGTGAAGAACCCAGATTGTACTTAAGCTCGTTTGTAATGTTATAAGGTGAATTCAAGATGTTCATCTTGGATTCATCGGACAATTCCAATATGTTGCCTCCGTTTCCTTCACCTTCAATTCTCGTAACTGGAAGGATATCTCCATAATTTGAATTGATAACAGTACCCTGAGATTCATACTCAGGCTTATGAGGAATGGCAGTGATGACTGAAATATCTCCCAGAGCAGACTTCCTCGACTCGATGTATGGCAAAGGCTGACCATCCAAACTTGCAGGGTTATAAGGTGCGTAGTTATTGTACGCGTATGCTACAGCAAGGAAATAGTACTTCTTGAAATTCACCAGATCACGGTCGTTGACCGCGAAAAGATCCTGGGTCACCCTGAAGGAGTGGCTGATGCCTTCATCGGCCCCATCCACAGCTTCTATCGGTACTTTAATACCTAATTGAGGGTCATCCACCCAGTTGATCAACTGAGCAATACCGTCTTGTATATCCACCTGGAATTGAAGACGGGCAAGGTCTGGATTTCCAATCTCACTGGCAGAAACCGTGGCATTCTTGAGCTGATAGATCTTGTACCCTTGGAATTCATAATACTTATCCTGTAAAGGAACTATTGTTCCATCCTCTGTGATACCCGGAATCAATGGATCGAAGGCGAAATCACTTGGGAATCCATAACTCTCTCTAAAGTTGTTGGATGTCGGGTTCTCATTCTCCAAATAGAGCAAGATGGATTTGTCCATCTCTTGGAAAGTCAAATCCGGTGCATCAGGACCAGAGAGCAGACGGAAACAGTTGTCAAAAAGTGATTGAGCCTTATCATCCGCACTCTTTAGCGCATTCAAAGTTAAGATTGAATTTCCAAATGGTCTCGCCCAAACGACTCCTACTGTAATGTTGTTGAACTCTCCTGGATCAAGCACGAAGGTGCCGGCCGACTGGACAAAACGCCTATCACCAGGTGGATTCTCTTCCGTTTCTTCATCCCATTCGATATTCCCTGTTGTTCCATTGGTCGCAAAACCAAGTGGATCCGTCAATCCAGGGAACATGTAATTAGTCACTAATGACTGACCTACACCATTCCCTCCGAAGGTCATAGCTGTACCGTCTTTCCAAATACCATTTAGGTAGTTGTATACGTCTGCTGCTGTATTCACATCACCATTGGTAGGGTCTCCACCGATATTATAATACACGAACCTCCTCATTCCGAATCGCTCATTGTCTATGACATCATCTCCATATCCTATACCGATTCCCTGATATGGAATTCCCAGCTGGGATTGAACGACACTCAAATCTTCAGTCAGTGGATTATCAATACCATCACTATCCTGGTATGGTCCTTCGAAGAAATCGATACCGACTGCTGGTGGTTCCAAACCGTATCCCAATCCAGATGCGCCACATGAGACGTCATTATCATCACCATTGTAGCAGTATCCCAATCCCCTTTCGACATCACAACCCACATAGTCATCAGTGGAACAACCAAGGTCCGAATCACACCATTGGCCAAAATACGTATCATTCAACGTCTGCGTTCCACGGTTGATCAACACATAGTTGTAAAAACTCATATTGTTGATTTGGTCAGTGGTCGTGTAAGCAAAACATTGGGCCTGAATCTCCATCCCTATTCGCTCACCTCCGAATTCAGTGTGTACACCTCCATTATCGTTGAATACCCACCATAAGGTCTGGTCACCGAACAATGGAATTGGGTCGGTCCTGTTTCTGGTTTTACAGTCGATGGCGTTATCAAGGTCATATCCAGGGAAATCTCCTAATTCAGGATCATATCGGCCATCGCCATCAAAGTCAAAATAAGGGGCTAATGCTGGAGCATAATTGGGAAGGTCGTTGTTACCTGGCCAATCGAAGAAGTAGGCTGGAATCACATACCCATTTGGGAAGAGCTCGGCCCTTTCTTCTTCAGAAGCCAGAAAATATGAGCGATGAATCAATGCATCTGTCCTATTGGCAAAGAAATGTCTATCAAATTCATCGCAAAGGTCTGCTGTCGCAAACGTATTATTTGACAGTGGTCCATTATAGAAATCTGTTCCGCCAGTTCTATAGGTAACTGCTGCAACTCTCAGCTGTCCATCTGGGGATCGACCTCCCATCCAGAGCCCTCCGGCATAGATGGAATGAACGGATGGAAGATTAGTCGATGGATCCACCTTAGGGATCTCATAGGATGCATTTCCATTATTCTCCCATAGCTGACCACCGGTCTCTAGACCGAAACGGATGTTATTCAATGCAAACTCCGTGTAAGCGATAGGTGGGTTACAATCTATCATCTTCGCAGTAGCCTTCGGCTTTGGTGCTTGAGTGCCTTTAGGCTTGTACTCACGCGCGTTGAGAGCCGTCACTGTGAAGGCAGTCAAAACAAGAATGGCTATCAGGTTCTTCGTTCTCATGTCTCTTTGCATTATGATCCTTTGTATACTTAGTTCGGCAATGGCTTAAAAGTCCAGCTTGACACCCAACTGGATGGTCCTAGCTAGACCATAGTTGAAAGGGTTTATCAATCTGATGGCATAAAGGTCTCTGTAAGTCTGTGGGTTTCCATTATCAACGTTCTCATAGATCAAACGTGCCTCCGGTGTAGCCAAGAAGCCATCATCGTCAGGAGAACCTGTGAACGGATAAACATTGACCACATTGACCGTATTCAATAGGTTATTCACCAATAGATAGATGTTCATGTTCGCTGTCTTGGCCTTTTCACCCTCTTGACGCTTGAAGTTCAACGTGATATTCCTATCCAACTGGGCATTCAAAGTGAAAAGACCTCCGAGACGAGCTCCGTTCAAGGTGCCATCCAGTCCACCAGAATTCCTTGCATTCACCACCGGAGTGGCCAATTTTGTATTACTGTAAGGAGTACCTGAACCGAGATTCGCAATAAGGTTAAGACCTGTGTTGGCAAAGACCTGTTTACCGAACCAGACCGGACCGTTATAGTCTGTTCCCTCTCCATAACGATAGTCAAGTGTAACGTTGATCGCATGACGCTGATCGAAATTCAGTGGTGTCACATTCTGGAAGTTCGGCAAGCCCGCGCTAGCCAAACTCAATGCAGAAGTAGAGTTAGAACCGGTTCCATCAGCGAACTGCAGGGTGTAGTTGGCATTGATCCTTGTATTCCCAGTTCTTCTAAGGTCATAGGCCAAAGTGATTCCCTTAACCGTACCGAAGTCGATATTCCTATACGAGATGTAGTTCTCAGGCCAAGCACCGACCAATTGACGGGTCTGTACCATGTCTCTCATATCCCTGTAGAAAGCAGAGATCTTCAAGGAACTGCTTTTGGTCAAGACCTGCTGGAAACCAAGTTCGTAATCAATGGTACGAGTAGGCCTTAGGTCAGGATTGTTGATGACGTTATTCTGATTCTGGATGAACTCATAGGAAATAAGATCCAATCTCACTCCAGCTTCAGGACGCTGGGTCAAGATGTCGTAGTGAGCAAAAAATACTGCTTCGTCTGAGATGGGGAAAGAGAAGGCCACCCTTGGCATCACGTTGATGGCTGGTGAATAATCCTTGAAGGCTCCAGCATCCAAACCTCCTTGAGAAGGCTCAAAATCAGACCGTTTAGTCAAGTATGGGAAGGTGGCCACACCGATGTTCAACTGCTGTGGATCAGAAAGGAAGGTGCCATTGGCATCATACCAGTCATCCCCATCTCTATACCCGCGCACTGCCCCTGGCTCTTCTATGTTATCAATGTAGACCACATAGTCACTCCCGATGTTGGAAGGACGATTTGCAAGATCCTGACGTACCTCGAATGGAGCATCATCGGGCACATTTCCTGCTGTGTAGAAATCACCGATGATGTATTCATCCTTCAAAACGCTCTGGTTGGCATCGAATCTATCGATTCTCACCCCTACATTGAAGATGATGTCATCAAAGGAGAATTTGTCCATGATATATCCAGCAAGGTATACAGGTCTGAAGGCACCGATAGCCTTAGTCAATTGCCCATCAGGACCAATCTGTGTGAAGTAGTCCTCGATGGATGGATTAGAGGTGATGATGTTCCCTCTGTGGTCGTAACCATAATAGCTTACAATATTGGAACCGCCAGCTAGAAGGTCAGTAGCAGAGAACATGTCCAAGGACATCTGTGAAGGGTCCAAGGCATTCACATTGATATTGTTCTGATTGTACCAAGCTAGGTATGCCGCAGGATCTCCAATAGGAAAGTCGCTTGAATTAGGATCCAATCCGAGGCTCTCTCTCAAGTTACGGTCAAAGAGTGACTGCTGCCCCAATTGGACCTGTGGTTCGAAGATGGTCACCACCTCACCTATCGGGCCGTAGATACCATTATAGAGTACGTCCTGACCGATAGGGTCTATGTGGGAGTTGACCAACTGTCTAGCCCGTTCCCAAAGGCCCATAGGAGCTATATCGAATCCTCTGTCCACACGTTGTTCATATTCTATACCTATTGAAACTGCATGGTCACCGACATCCGCTGATCCTGAAGTGGTCAAACGGAACTGGGAGTTATCACGCTTCACAGAAAAACCTGCAGGAGTTCCTGCATTGACCCATAGGTCATAAGGTCTTCCCAGAACTTCTCCGTTGAAAACTGAGATCTGAAGATCCTCGAGTCTGATCTCATCAGAAATCTGAGAGAGGGCCGAGTAATACTGTTCGGCTGCATTGCTCAAGACTGGGTTTGAGGTGCCTGGCTCGAAAGAGGTATAGACCTCGCTGATTCCATCCAAGACCTGATTGTCATCAAAGTTGAAATCACTGGTAATCCCGAATTTACCCACATGGCCATAATTGAAGAAACTGTCTCTGTGACGTTCATCCCTCAAGTTCCTATACTCCTTAGTGTAATCCAAGCTCAAAGTATAGTACGCATTCTTCAACTTCGCATCGTCATCTGAGCTGAAGCGCTGAGTATACCTTGCGAATCCCCTCCAAGTGAATCGCTCTGTATTGGGATTATTAGCAGAGTTGAAAACAGTATTCAATCGACCTGCACCACCAACGTCATTCAATGAACGAGATAAGGTATACCCGTTCGCAAGGAAGTCATTGGTGTTCCTGTAATCGGCCGAACCACCAACGGAGAAGATGGAGTTCTTATTCAAGTTCAAATCGAACTTCAAGGTCATGGATCCTGCTAGTTCGTCTGCATTCTTGGCCGCATCAAGGTTCTCGAAATCACTTAAGACATAGTCCTCTGCTCTGACCCTTTGACCTAAAGACCCATCCTGATTGAAGACCAAGACTGTTGGGTTCGCCTCAAGATCAGCCTGAAGATCCTCCTTGAGGTACCAATGGCCCACTGCTGATGGTCTCCTATCTTCGAATTTCCTGAAGTTACCTGAGAGGAAGAAGCCTAAAAGCGGGTCAGCCTTTTGACCATTCTCATCCTTTTTGAATAGAATCGGCCCCGAAAGGAATCCCTCTACTTGAGACTGCCCATAGGCATCCAATCCTACGATATCGTCTCCAGCTCTGAAACCTGAACTCAGCAGGTCTACTCCACCGAACCACGTGGAAGAGGCTCCTCTAGTCGTAATACTTATGATCCCCCCTGTTGCGTCTCCATAGTTAGCAGGTATACCTCCTGTGATCACGGATACCTCTTCGATGGATGCCTTTGGAAGGTTATTGCTTCCACGGACCTTGATGCCATCAATATATATATAGGTGTTCTC
>JAQCAN010000040.1 GCA_027621335.1 Bacteroidota bacterium | reverse complement strand
TCCAAGGTGGATTCCAAAACTTGTAAAAGCCCGTCTATTGCAGAATCCAAGCTATCACTGAAGGCGGAATCTGCTCCAAGGATGGCCTCGGTCAATTCAATGCCTACAAAACTGAATTCATTGCCAGAGGCATTGAAGTTTCGGTTCCCTTTTTTCCAAGACAGGCTTCCAATATCCACGATGCTGGCATATGCCGAGAAGCGATCGGTGATGTCTTTCCCAATCCCCAAATCGAGCCCTACCCCGCTGTTCTGCCCTTTGAAGAGGTACTGAGTGAAATTCCCATTCTCCAGTAAACCATTGCCATCTAATGAATCCAGCAGATAATCGACCCCGGAGGTCTGCACCTGCATCTCTCCCTGGTAGGACCAGGTGTAGGTCTCGAGATCCGTAGTCCAACGCATATTGGATCGGTCGGTCCTGACATTCTCCTTGCCCACTAGATACTTTACACGTGCTCCCAGATTCCAGCCCGTTTCGGTAGTCATCTGCCAACCTATACCATACTCAGTATAGCGGCTAAGGTCCACGGCCAGGCCTGAAAAATCCAGGGTGTTCCCAGTGGCTTGAAAATCTCCATTCCCAGTAAAAGGAAACCTAAGTAGATCGCCTGGAAGAGTGACCTTAGCGAATATGCGTTCGCGAATGGCCAAAGAGAAGGAATGCTTTTTTACGGACAATCCAAGTGAGAAGATATCTGAAGCGATGTCCACCCCTATGTAGTTCTCATCCTTGATGTTGGATAGAAAATACTCACTATCCAAGACTGTTCGACCTTCAACGGTACTGAACAAACGGGATGGATTGAAAACAGTATTCTGATGGTGTACGCTCAAAGAGCTCATGAAAGGTAAACCGATATGGAGCCCTATTCCTGGGTCGTAAGCAGGATTCACATAGGAACGCTGGAAGACGTTGGGCAGAGCATGCATCATGATATCCTGCTGCGCATAGCTCATAGTGCTGCACAACAGAATAAAACCGAACTGTAATAGCTTCTTCATACAGCCTTCTACTCCGTTATGTCTATACGGGTTTCAAGTTTGGCGGAAAGCTGAATCTCCACACCGTCTTCAGGATAGAGACGAATGACTTGATCTTGCAGGGCAAATGTGGTTCCGCTCACAATCTTGATGACGAGGAATTTCACATCTCCATCGATGAGGTTCTCCAAACGTTCCACGGTCAATTCCACGTCCGTGATGGCTCTGGTCCTGCTTACCACTCGTCCATATCCTGGGTCGCTAGGAGCCAATGAGGCGTTGACCAGACCGGGGGCAATGACCATCTGGGAAGCAGTGGAGTTGAACAAACTATCCAGAGCTTGATAGTTCTCGTCCATAAAGACCAATTGTACATTGGCCTGAGCCGGAAGTCCATTATCTGCAATGATCCTGAGAGTCAATCGATACACGTCATCCAGATTCAATGGTCCATCTTCAGAAAGACCTAGATCAGTGGCAATATCCACAGATAAAGTGTCATTGAAATGATAGCCATCCACATACCCACTGAGCGGTAGAATAACGGTAGCATCACAGCGGATCTTGCTGGTGTCCTCTATGAAATTGTATTGGAATCCCTCGGGATTGGTGATTCCTGCGGCCGTGTAGATAAGATTCACAGGGCCCTCGTTCAGCATATCACTGAGTAAGGGAGACGTATTGCTATTGTCGATTCGATGCGTGGTGTATGCGATATCTCCTAGGAATTGGGCCGCCCCAACTACGGGTATGTCCTCCAAAGCGCCTCCGGTGATCAAGCTGGTGCCACTGTTCTCAGGGGCGAAAAGGCTGGAAAAATTCACTTCTAAAGGAATGCCGGTACTGTTGGAGATCAGCAGCTCGATGGCTGGATCTTCAAAATAGAGTTCATCTGCATCGAATTGATTGAAGATGTCCACCCTCTGAGTATCGATTTCGGCTATTCCCTCATATTGACCAAGGTATCCGTAAGCGGAATGGATGCTGTTAGAGGAGACGGAAAGCTCGAAATACAGGCTGTCTCCAGCATTGGTGAATTCCCCGCTATGCGAGATGATGAAGTCAGCGATGATGTTCAAGGCATTCCCATTTCCAGGTGCGGTGAAATCCAGCTTACTCTCAGAGATATCAAAACTGAATTCGCCCTCTACCGGCACAGACCCTTGATAATCCAGATCGAATTCACCTTCGAAGGTCGAACCGTTCTGCGTGAGCTCAGGAATGTTCATATTCACATTCAGGTCATGTTTGAAGGTGGACACTACTCGGATATCCAAGGTCGCATCTTGGAGAAGGATGGAATCCAATATCTCCCCATTCTCGAAATCAAATGGAAGGGAAAAACTCTGTGTCAAAGGAATCTGATCGCCTTCCAGTCCAGTGTTGATGATAGCTGCGGTGAATAGGTCGGCCACGTAGCTCTCTTGGACCTCTTGCGAAGGAATCTCCAAAAGATCTTGTAGGCCCAGTTCGAATAGGGTCTGTGTGAAGGTGATGGCCAAAATTTGACCGCTTTCGCTGTAGACCGTTTCCTCCAAGTCCAAGGCGGGGACAAGCTGTTCGAGGCCAAGGTCGGCATGGGCCAAAGGAATGGCGAAAGTAGGATCCAAACCAGTGACTGAAACCCCTTCATTCAAGGTGAATTCATCCTTTACGCATGAGGATATCCCTATTGAGAAACACAGGGCAATCAGTATACTAAGGTGATGTTTCCGCACGAGGCTGAAGGTATTGGTTCTTTATCCATCCTACGGGAAAAATGCGGTAAAGTTCTGTTAGCCCTATGAGAACAAAAAAAGTCCCGCTCGATGAGCGGGACTCTTCAATGTCAATTAAGGAAGGCTATCAAGCGTCCCCTGTCTTCTCTTCATCAGCGGAAGGCTCTTCAGCAGGCGTAGCTTCTTCAGCTGGTGCTTCTGCCACTGGAGCTTCTTCGGATGGAGCTGCCTCTGTGACTGGAGTCTCTTCTGCTTCTGGCGCTTCTGCTACTGGTGCTTCTGCTGCTGGAGCCTCTTCAGCTACAGGAGCTGATTCCTCAGCGGCTGGAGCTTCAGCGGCTGCTTCCACAACTTCTGTTGGCTCAGCTGGTGGAGTCTGCTTGGCAAGGATCTCTTTAGCGCGATCTTCTTTGATCTTCGCTTCAGCTTCTAACCTTGATGCTGCATCAGATTCACTTGATTTCTGAAGGTTATCCCGCTTGGCTTGGATTCTAGATTCTTTTTCAGCCAACCATGCCTCATATTTCGATTCTACTTCCTCTGCAGTATGGGCTCCTTTAGCCACACCATTCACCAAGTGGTTCTTGTAAAGAACTCCCTTGTAGGATAGGATGGCTCGAGCTGTATCAGATGGCTGTGCACCGGTCTGCAACCAATGGAGCGCACGATCGAAGTCGATGTTGATGGTCGCTGGATTGTCATTCGGATTATACTCACCGAGTCTTTCGATGATTTTTCCATCACGTGAAGATCGTGAGTCTGCTACCACGATGTGGTAGTATGCGAAGCGTTTCTTGCCGTGTCTAGCTAGGCGGATTCTTGTTGCCATGTTAATTGTTTTAGAAGGGTCCTAAACCCAGTTAATTAATTTTTAGGGCTGCAAAGGTGAGGGTTTTTCCAATAACTAGGAAGAGAATCCTGAAAAAAGATAATCAAAGCTTCAATGCCAATTCATATCCTTCGCGTATCGCCCTTGCGGCATCGATTTCGCCAGCCTTCAGAGCGCCACCTATCAGATGGACCTTAGAGCCCATGGATTGCAGGGATTCAGCCAACTCATTCACTGATTCCTGTCCTGCGCAGATCACGATGTGGGCCACCTCCAGGCATTTCTCTTCTCCTTGATGACGGATATACAGGCCTTTATCATCGATTTTGATGTACTCCACCGAGCTCATCTGCACAACTCCTAGCTTCCTCAGCGTTTCTCTATGGATCCAGCCGGTGGTCTTGCCTAGATCCTTTCCCGCTTTGCCGGGGCTGCGCTTGAGCATGGTCAAGACCCTAGGATTCTTGATTTCTAGGGTATGTGATTCCAGCCCTCCCCTTACCGATTCATCCCTTGTCACCCCCCAGAAGGCCTCGAACTCTTCTTTGTCCATGGATGGATGCCCTAGGAAGGACGCCATATCGAAACCGATACCCCCTGCTCCGATGATGGCCACTCGCTGACCGATCTTCACTTTGCCTTCCAGGACCTGAGCATAGTCCACCACGTTCTCATGGTCCATACCAGGAATGCTTGGAATCCGAGGACGAACACCGGTAGAGATGACCACTTCATCAAAGTCCTTGGCCTGATTCATTTTGAATTCTGAATTCAGATGGACCGTTATGGGCCATTGATCCAGCATGGTACGATAGTATCGCAAGGTCTCTCTGAACTCTTCTTTACCCGGGATGCGGCTGGCATACAGGAACTGCCCACCTATCTCAGGATGCTTTTCATAGAGGCTCACTTCATGCCCTCGCTGAGCCAAAGTGATGGCACATGTCAGACCTGAGGGACCTGCTCCCACTACGGCTACCTTTTTCTTGTTCTTCGCTTCTTCCTCCTTATAGACCGTCTCAAAGCACGCTCTGGGATTGACCAGACAGGAAGCGACCTTTCGGTCGAAGACATGATCCAAGCAGGATTGGTTACAGGCTATGCAGGTATTGACGGTGTTCTCCTTGCCTTCTCTAGATTTTTTTACGAGCTCAGGATCCGCCAAAAAGGGTCTTGCCATGGAGACCATGTCCGCACAGCTGTCGGCCAATACCTTTTCTGCTGTAGCTGCATTATTGATGCGATTGGTAGTGATCAACGGAATCCCCACTTTGCCCATGAGGCGTTTGGTGACCCAAGTGAACTCTGCCCTGGGCACCATGGTCGCGATTGTAGGAATACGGGCTTCATGCCAGCCTATACCAGTGTTGATGACGCTAGCTCCGGCCTTCTCCACAGCTAGCGCCAGTTGCAGAACCTCTTCCCATGTGGAGCCTTCTTCCACCAGATCCAGCATGGATAACCTATAGATGATGATGGGACCTCTCCCGATGCGTTCTCTGGTACGCCTTATGATCTCCAGTGGAAAGCGCGTGCGATTCTCATAGCTTCCACCCCAATGGTCTGTGCGTTGATTCGTTTTGGCCGCTATGAACTGATTGATCAGGTACCCCTCAGAGCCCATGATCTCCACTCCATCGTAGCCTGCTTCTATGGCATAGGCTGCGCAATTGACAAAGTCCTGAATGGTGCTTTCAATGCCTTTCTCTGAAAGAGCTTTGGGTGTGAATGGGGTGATAGGAGAACGCAACTTGCTAGGAGCCACAGCAAATGGGTGATAGGCGTAACGCCCTGTATGTAGGATCTGCATACAGATGTGTCCTCCTTCGGCATGGACCGCATCGGTGATGACCTTGTGCTTCTTGGCCTCTTTGCCTGTGCTCATCTTAGCCCCGAAGGGGGCGACCCAGCCTGCTCTATTCGGAGCAATCCCTCCAGTGACGATGAGCCCGGCCTCCCCTGCCGCTCGCTCAGCATAATAGCGGGCCATACGCTCGAATCCGTTCTTTTCTTCCTCCAATCCAGTATGCATGCTCCCCATCAAGGTGCGATTCCTGATGGTGACACCTGATAGCTGTAGCGGTTCGAACAGTAAAGGGTATTGGGAATGCTGACTCACTTCAGCTTCACTTTGAGCGTGGGTGTGCTTTCGAAACCATTGACTTCAGAGTCATAGACAAAGGTTTGGCTATCAACTTGATTGAAATTGGCCAGCTTAATAACACTGACGGGCTCATCGAAACTGACTTTCACTCTATACTGTATCATAGCAGAGAGCATTTCGCCCATCTCCTCGTCTTCCTTTTTATCTCTTTTAGCGCTCTCCTTGACCTCATCCAAGTTCAAAGCGATGCTGAGTACATTTTTCTTCCGACTGAAATAGGTCTGCTCCTTTCCTTCATTATCCACATTTTCTATCCGATTCAAGGCCTCCACATCTGCGAATCGATAGGAAAGGTCGACTGTAGTCATGCCATAATCGGTTTCAATGGATGAGATTCCCTCTATGGACTCGATTTGCGACAGTTCTTCTTTGAGGCCGTCCATTACCCCTTTCATCATCTCCCCGGTCGAATCCTTCTCGGCAAACTTTCCAAGGTCGAAGCTCATGGAGTAGGTGCCCGACATGTCCTTATCAAAGTGATACTGTTCTTCGATGATACAGGACTGAAAGGCGGCAAGGGCCAAGAGAAGTCCTGTGAGCTTTAAGAGAGAATTTATTTTCATGGTCCTAATATAGGCCTATTTCAAATCGATAGAGCTGTGCACTCGGGCAATGGCAATTCCCATATTTTCGCGGCCAATGAAGTTCACCAAACACATATCGATCATTGGGGCAGGACGTTCCAGCAGTGCCTTGATCCAGTACCTCGATCAGAAAGCGACTGAACACGGCTGGCACATCTACATCTCAGACCGCAACCTCGACCTGGCCCAAGAACGTGTCAAAGGGATGAGTGCCTGTGAAGCCATAAGCTTGGATGCGCTGAATTCGGAAGAGCGAAGAGCACACCTGAAAGGGAAGGACATCGTCATCTCCATGCTTCCCGCTTCTATGCATACCGAGGTGGTCAGAGACTGTATCGAGATGGGCATCCATGTCATCACCCCGTCTTATGTGACCGATGACGTGAAAGCTATGGATTCAGAGGCAAGGAAAAAGGGTGTATTGGTCCTGAATGAGATGGGCTTGGATCCAGGCATCGACCATATGTCGGCCATGAGGATCATCCATGGACTTCAATCCAAAGGTGCGACCATCACCTCCTTCAAGAGTTTCACAGGAGGCCTCATAGCACCTGAAAGCGACAACAACCCTTGGCACTACAAATTCACTTGGAACCCGCGCAACGTGGTCCTAGCCGGTCAAGGAGGTGCGGTGCAATTCATCCGTAACGGCAAGTACAAGTACATCCCATACCATCGCCTTTTCAGTCGTGTGGAAGACATCTTTATTGATGGCTACGGAGATTTTGAAGGCTATGCCAACAGGGATTCCTTGAAGTACCGTAGTGTCTATGGCTTGGACAACATCCCGACCATCTACCGAGGAACCTTGAGACGAAAGGGATACAGTGAGGCCTGGAATGTCTTTGTCCAGCTGGGTATGACGGATGATTCCTACACCCTCGAAGACAGCGAGCGAATGTCCTACCGCGATTTCATCAATAGCTACCTTCGATACGAGGACACTACTCCCGTAGAGCAAAAACTCTGTGAGTATCTTCAGATGGATCCTGAGGGTGAGGTGATGTCCAAACTCAAATGGCTGGGCATCTTCGATCATTCTCCCATTGGACTGAAGAATGCAACTCCAGCGCAGATCCTTCAACATCTTCTAGAATCCAAATGGAGTTTGGAAGATGGTGACAAGGACATGATCGCTATGTACCATTTCTTCCAATACGAACAAGATGGACAGACCAAAGAGCTTTCATCATACATGATCAGCATCGGTCTGGACCCTGTCTACACTGGCATGGCCAGGACGGTAGGCCTTCCTATAGGCATTGCTGTGACGGATATCCTGAAAGGTCAGTTGCAACTGACCGGAGTCCACCTCCCCACCCTTCCTGAAATCTATAACCCCATCCTGGATGAATTGGAGACCTTGGGTATCCGATTCGAAGAGCACTGAGACGGAAGAGACTAGAACCTTTATACCTACCTTGAACGTATCAAGTGAATAGGATGGATAAAGGAGAAAAACTCATCAAGAAGCCCGTTTATCGGGGTGGAAAGGAAGCTATGTCTGCTTTCATCAAGGAGAACATGGTCTACCCGAGGAAAGCCTTGGAAGCAGGAATAGAGGGCACCGTGGCTGTGACGCTGGATATAGCCAATGATGGAAAGGTCTTGAGGACTAGAATCAAGAAGAGCCTGGGACATGGTTGTGATGAAGAAGCGCAGCGTTTGGCCTCATTGTTAAAGTTCTACACGACCAACCGAAGCAAGGCCCGAATCACCTTCCACAGGACCATCAACATCCATTTCAGGCTTCCAAAAAAGCCTAAGCCGATAGAGCAACCTAAGGTCGAAGCAGCTCCGAAGACCGAGCCTGTTAAGGGGTTCCAGATTACTTATACCTACGTTCCGAATAAGAAGGGTTAATTCGCCTGAACCTCGCCTTTGAGGACTTTTGCCATCTGCTTGATGTGATGGTAGGTCTGTAAGGCATCCATTGAGGAGTTATCGACCAGAATGGCATCTGCAGCTTGAACCAAAGGACTCACCGCTCTCGTGGTGTCGATAAAATCACGCTCGGTAAGGTTCTCAATGACTTCGGCCATCGGCAAGTCTACTCCACGCTGAGCAAGTTCCGCCCAGCGCCTGCGGGCACGTTCCTCCAGGCTCGCGGTCAAGAAGATTTTCAGTTCGGCTTCGGGAAGCACCACGGTACCGATGTCCCTTCCATCCATGACCACTCCTCGCTCTGTCGCCATGGCCTGTTGAAGCAGTACCAATTTCGTTCGGACCTCGGGAATGGTGCTCAATGGGCTTACTACAGCAGAAACGCGCATGGTGCGAATGTCTTTTTCTACATCCTGCCCATTCAAAAGGGTATGCGCCTGACCGTCTATTCCTCTGACCAATTTGACATCGATCTCGTCCAGTCGAGCTTTGAGCCCTTCAGCTTTCACGGTCTTGCCATCGGCCAGACCATTCTCCAAAGCGAACAAGGCGATGGCCCGATACATGGAGCCCGAATCGATGTAGAGGTACCCTAAGGACGAAGCGAGCATCTTGGCCACGGTGCTCTTACCACAGGCTGAATGCCCATCTATAGCGATATTGATCTTGCGCTTCATGCTGGACGAAAGTACGGTACCTGAGCCATCGAGCCAATTGTAAAGCAAGGTCCTTCCATGTGGCGTGAGAATGGATTCAGGATGGAACTGCACGCCCCGCACGTCCATCGTTCTGTGCCGAAGGGACATGATGAGTCCATCCTCACTCAGGCCTGTGATCTCAAGTTCATCATGGGGAAAACCCTCTGTATCCACCACCCAGGAATGGTAATGCCCTACCTCGAAGCTGGAAGCCAATCCTTTGAAGAGCATATCGTCCTTCTGAACCTTGCAGATGGAAGCTTGTCCATGGAGCACTTGGGGCAGATTGTAGAGGCGACCCCCGAAGTGCTCTGCAATACACTGATGCCCTAGGCACACTCCGAAAAGTGGAATCTTTCCGGCATATTCCGCGATCAACTCCGGCATGATGCCAGCATGCGCAGGCAAGCCTGGACCTGGAGAGAGAATGATCTTGTCATAGCCTGCGACCTCATCGAGTGCGATCTCATCATTCCGTTTCACATCGACTTCAGCTCCCCAAGCCTCCACATAGTGCTTGAGGTTGTAAGTGAAGCTGTCGTAATTGTCCAGAATAAGTACTTTCATAACCTTTCGCAAAGAAAACACCTAATCCATGAAGCAAGCCATATTCAGTAAAAACGCTCCCGCTCCCATTGGCCCTTACAGCCAAGGTATCAGACATGGGCAGATGATCTTCCTCTCAGGTCAGGTGGCCATCGATCCGGCCACGGGTGACTTGGTCATGGATAGTATCGAGGCAGAGACCCGTCAGGTCATGGCGAATATCAAGGCGCTGTTGGACTCGGAAGGATTGGGCTTCGATCACGTAGTGAAAAGCAGCATCTTCCTCAGTGACATGGCCTTGTTCAATCAGGTCAATGCGGTCTATGCCACCTACTTTGACGAGACACCTCCCGCGCGTGAGACCGTAGCTGTTGCGGGCCTTCCTAAAGGCGTGAATGTGGAGATCTCAGTGACGGCAATCCGCTCCTGAGTTCAACCTTTCCAAGCCTCCCAATAGGCGTTATTCCCTGCCTCCCTACTCAGTTCGAATTGGATATATAACAATTTTTCAGAAGCCTTCAACTTCTTTTCAATGAGAATCTTACCTTCCTTTAAGTGAAGTTTAACTTCATCTTTTACATCCTTCACATCCAAGTCGCTTTCAACGAGATAGTTGTTCACCGCAAGCAGTTCCATACCTAGCCTCACTCCTTGCTCATAGGCTTCACTTGAGGGATGCACATGGGTCACCTTTGGACGGGCATCGGAGGAGAACTTCAGACCGTAAGCTGAGGCCCACCTATCCTCTGTGTTCATCTTCACATTCACGCCCACAGTCTTGAGGGCTTTGATGACCTTGTTATGAAGGCTTCCTGCTCGGTCTATACTGTCTTTGAAGAAACGTTTGCAAGCCGCCTCACCGATGTAGATGCTGAGGATGTTCAGGAAATCTGTCTCTGCATACCCGCGGCCCTTTTCTTGACAGAAGAGATAAAGCGAGGCCATCACATCGTCCAATGTCGATTTCCCTTCAGTAGCCTGGATGACCATGAGTTCCATCAGGAGAGCGATGAGCGCACCTTCGGTGTAAATGCTCACCTTGCGGTCAGGCATACCTTGCTTGTATCCGTCCACCCATAGATCCATGGAGCTCTCCCTCACCGATAGGTGCTTGCGGCCCATGTTGGTCTGATGGCGGTTCAGGTGCGTGGTCAGTTCATCCAAGAACTGTCGGTCGCTGAAGACCTTGGACTGCCATAGCTTCACATCCCCTTGATAGGTGGTGATGCCTTCGATGATGTAGCCTATGCGATGATAATTCTCTCGTTCAAAATCGTATGGCCACATCTCTTTGGGCCTCATGTATTTCACATTCCAAGTGTGATAGAACTCGTGGGAGGAGACGCCTAAAAGGTCGGTATAGACCGATCCACGGAAGAGGTTCAGGTCAGGACCCAAGGCGATGACCGTTCCCCGATCATGTTCCACTCCATGATAGTAGCGGTGAGGCGTAGCCAATATTAGGTAAGTGTATTGGTCCACCGGACAGCCACCGAAGGCCCTGATCTGCTGCCTCATGAAGGCTTTGAAGGTCTTTTCCAAGTCCTTGGGAGGCGTTGGAATATTTCCTTGGAACACAATGGAGGTTTTCACTCCACTCACTTCAGACTCGATGCTCAATACTTCGCGCGCAGCCACAAAAGGACTGTCGAAAAGTTCATCGGCATTCTTGGCCTTCATGCGGTTCTTTCGGAACGGAAGCATGCCCTTGACTTTGAAATCGCTGGGAATATCCAAGTCCAAGATATGCTCAACGGACTCCATCCCCTTTACGAAAAGACAGCAATTAACGGGGTTCACATAGAGTACGTCCTCCTTTGTGAAACAAGAACCTCCATTGAGTGCATTGGCATAATAGAGGTAATTCACCTTCACCTCTCCTGCCGGACAGTTCTCGATATACCAGACATTCCTAGAGGATTTGTTGAGGCCGAGCGCTTCCGAATCTGAATGGCTCACTTCCACATGCTTCATGTTCATGGCGTACTCGGCCAACTCGTAGCGTCCAGGTCGCCATGCAGGAAGGACCAGTTCCACATCCTGAGGCTCGGCAAGGGTGAAACTCAGCTCAATGGCGATGAAGTGTTGGTGAGAGAGGTAGGTGGAGAGTTGATAATGGATGCTCATGGCCCAAAGGTAGGTCTTGGCAGGATTCAGATGGACGCACAAGGATGGTTCGAGGGACGAATTGACCATGCCATATGTCTAGCCTCCGAGAATCCATAAGGCTCTGTCGAGAGACCGATATGCTCTTTTAACTGCATCTTCGCCCACTTAAAACGAAGACAAAACCATGAGAAAACTCTCTTATCTATTTCTTGCTTGCAGCTTGATGCTCAGCTTGACCAGTACTGCACAGATCCAGACTCCACAACCCAGTCCAACAGCCACCTTGACCCAGAAAATCGGTCTGACCGATGTAGAGGTCGTCTACTCACGCCCAGGAATGAAGTCCAGAACTGTCTTCGGAGGTCTGGTACCTTATGGTGAAGTATGGAGGACAGGAGCGAATTCCAGCACCAAAGTGAGTTTCTCTGATGATGTCACCGTAGGTGGCCAGAGTGTTCCAGCTGGACAGTATGCCCTATACACCATCCCAGGTGAGAAAGAATGGACTATCATCATCCACAAGAACACCACCCTAGGTGGATCTGCCGGATATGACCAGAAGGAAGACCTATGCCGTTTCTCTGCTCCTGTCAAAGAAGGATGTATGACTGAGACGTTCACCATAGATTTCCATACACTTACCACAACCGGAGCCATGATGAGCTTGGCATGGGATGATGTGAAGGTCAGCTTCCCTATCGAGACCAAAGCGATGGAGATGGTTGAGGAACAGATCAAAGAGATCCTGGTGGAAGGTCCGAGCGCAGGTACCTATTACAATGCTGCGCGTTTCTATCTGGATCAAGAGAAGAATCTAGATCAGGCTTTGGTCTGGATCAACAAGGCCTGTGAGAAGCGTCCGGATGCATTCTGGTATACCCACCAGAAAGCCCAGATCCTCGCCAAGCTAGGTCGCACCAAGGAGGCCATTGCAGCAGCTGAAGCCTCCATGGCAGCCGCTAAGGCCAGTGAAGACGGAGACTTCGGTTATGTGGCCAGCAATGAAGCACTCATCGCTGAGCTGAAAGCCAAGAAGAAGTAATCCTTCTAGAACAATTTCCAAAGGCGGTGTCAACAAGGCTCCGCCTTTTTTTATGCCTAGAAGGCAGTTGCTTTCCTCCTTGTTGGCAAAGGATAAGCCCTATTTTTGCACGCTTATGCGCTCAGCTCATACCGCGGCATATTATACCCTTGGGTGCAAATTGAACTTTGCAGAGACCTCCACCATTGCTAGACAGTTGGAAGCGGAAGGTCTGGCCCGTGTGGATTTCGAGGAGGGTGCAGATGTCTACGTCATCAATACCTGCTCGGTCACTGAGCAGGCGGATAAGAAATGTAGGAATATTGTAAGGAGGGCTAAGAAAATCAATCCTGAGGCCTATGTGGCCGTAGTCGGTTGTTACGCCCAATTGAAACCCAAGTCCATTGCCTCCATTCCAGGGGTGGATATCGTTCTGGGTGCGAATGACAAATTCAACCTGCCCCATTTCCTAGATCAGAAAGAGAACCAAGACGAAGTCATCATCTCCCGTGAGCACATCAAGGAGACCAAGGTTTTCCAAACGAGCTGGAGTGCGGGTGACCGGACCCGTTCCTTCTTGAAGGTTCAGGACGGCTGTGATTACTTCTGCTCCTTCTGCACCATTCCGCTGGCCCGAGGACGAAGCCGCAGTGGCTCCATTGAGGAAGTCCTGCAGAATGTGAAAGCCATTGAGGCTGAGGGCATCAAGGAGATTGTCCTGACCGGAGTGAACATTGGGGATTTCAAGACAGAAAAGGGCGAGACCTTCACCGATCTGGTGCCGGTAC